>CAZYSR010000312.1:0-12410 GCA_964649525.1 uncultured Gammaproteobacteria bacterium | reverse complement strand
GGTCACTATTGACCTCAATTACGGTGCCGGATACAGGTGTTTTAAGTTCGGCTGCGGCCTTGACTGATTCAATCACAGCGACTTCATCGCCGGCATCAAAAGAAGCACCCTCTTCGGGCAACTCGACAAACACGATATCACCCAATTGTTCCTGGGCGTAATCAGTAATTCCGATCGTTGCGCTATTCCCGTCTTCAAAACGGGCCCACTCGTGATCGCTGCTGTAACGGGTATCAGACATTCGATTTTCCTCCACTGGAATTCGATTGAATTTTTACGGTATTTTGATAACGATGTTTGACAAAAGGCAGCCGAATGACTTCTGCCGGTACATGCTTGCCGCGAAGCAACAGGCTGATTTGAGTACCTGGGCTGGCATAGTCTCGATCAATGTAACCCATCGCGATCGGCGCACCAACCGAAGGTGCGACTAGACCACTGGTCACACGTCCAATGGTTTCGCCGTCTTCGAGACAGATTTCGGTGCCGGTTCTGACGGGAGCCCGACCTTGGGGGAGCATCCCGACAAAGCGACGGTTGGCGCCGTTAGTCAATTGTTCCAATATTACATCAGAACCGGGGAATCCGCCCGGTCGCGCACCACCGTTGCGTCTGGATTTGGAAATTGTCCATTGAATGCCAGCCTCAACGGGCGTGGTCGTTGTATCCATATCCTGACCATAAAGCCGAAGCCCGGCTTCAAGTCTTAAGGAGTCCCTGGCACCAAGCCCTGCTGGCATGACCTCGGGCTCGTTCAGCAGATCTTTCGCGAGTTTCATTGCGGTTTCTGCCGCCATTGAGATTTCAAACCCATCCTCGCCGGTATACCCTGAGCGGCTGACGATGCAAGGCACGCCTCGAATGGCAAAGTCGCCCATGGTCATGAATTGGAGATCACAAATTTCCGGTGTCAGACGCTTCAGCACTTCGGTCGCTTTGGGCCCCTGCAATGCGATGAGTGCGTTTTCTGTGTGTACCAGAACCGCGGATTTCTTGATGTTTGTTCGCAAGTGATTCAAATCGTGCTCTTTGCGAGCGGCATTCATGACGACAAAATAGTCCTGCCCCAGGCAGGCGATGACAAGATCATCCAGAATACCGCCATTCTCCGCGGTAAAACAGCAATAGTGCATTCTGTGCAACGGAAGGGACTTGAGGTCCGTCGGAATCAGGCCTTCAAGTTCTGTGGCAGAGTCTTCACCCACGATGCTGGCCTGTCCCATATGAGAAATGTCAAACAGGCTGGCTTGGGAGCGGGTGTGCTTGTGTTCGGCGACGATTTTAGAAGGGTACCAAAGTGGCATTTCGAAGCCCGCAAATGGTCCCATTTTCGCACCTAGTTCGATATGCAAATCGTGAAGGGGACTTCGAAGCATGAAATCTGGTGCACCCGGTGTCTATTGTTCTTGTATCGGATAACTGATTGAATTTCCAGCCGTTTTTAGCAAACTACTGAATTGTGGACAATTTTAAAACCAAATGTTAAGACTAATCCTTCCGTGTAGTTTATTTGACCATGCAAAAATTGGCAAAGTTCCGTATCGCGAGTTGGCAAAATTTTACAGTAGGGAAGCGGGTTGTTGGTTGAAATTTTGCGCGGACAGACTGAAAAAATGGTTTTGGACGAAAGAATTTTCTAATTGAAAATTCAGCCTATTCTGCAGAGTTGTATTCAATCTTGAAACGTGTGACTGAATTAAGTTGTAGCACATCGTCATTGCGTAGAAATTGGCACATTTTTCTAACAATACATCGGTACCCTGAAGTGTGGATTGCAGTGGCAGGCAGACTGTTAAGCGCCTAGAATTTGAAGAACCAAGCAGTGTGGAGATACTGGTAATCGCTTAACTTGAACCACCTCCAAATTTTCCTCCCAATTTACCTGCGATCAAAGTTCCAAACCTTGAGTCCGATAAAGTCAGTCCCGCAAGGTTCATCGCGTGCCACATCGTTACTCCGTTAGCGGTAAATACGGGTATACCAGCGCAGCTTTCAAATTCTTTGATTGAAAAAGTCGATGGCATCGCTGTATCTGGAATCAGCAGAACATCGGAATCGGGGTGGATGGCCCTCGGAATGTGCTCAATGATGAATTCTGGCTGAAACAGTGCAGCATCCCAACCGGAAGGTGCATTCAACCAGATCATGTTTAAAACCTCAATATCGAATTCATTAAGAAATGACTCAAATGCTCTAGAGGCAGGTTCCGGATACGTCGACAGGACGCTGACCCGGCGAAAACCGCTGTAACGCAGCGCTTCAATAAATGCCATTGAGGTACTGCCGGATGGCGCACTGACTGTTTCAGTCAGAACGCGAAGTTGTTCTTCTGCATGCGCCTTTCCAAGAATGAAGCTGCCGCTGGTACAAGGCCAGTAAACACAATCCACCTTCAGGGGGATCAGTCGAAGCGCCGCTTCAACAAGCCAGTCAAGGCGAGAGGTTTGCTCCAGGGCTTCAATATCGTGGTCGTTGTCACCATCTCCACCGACTCGAGTACAGGTGATAAAAAGCCGCGCACGATCTCCTGTTTCTTCCAAGAACTGATAGAAATCGTGTTCTGCACCGCCACCTGGCCAAACAAAACCGATACGGGCCTGTTGATGCTTATTCACTACCTAGTTCCCTCCAGGCCATGTCCGCGTGCTGCAAAGAGTTTTCTATGTCATCGGCAGTGTGAGCTGTCGACAAGAACCAGGTGCCGCGCGCGGTGACCCGAGTTCCAGCACTCTGTAGTTTCGCATAGAAGCTGTTTTTCAGTGCATTATCCATTTTCAGATATTCCCGATAATTGGTTACCGGTCCAATATCGCCAAAAATGGGGTGAAACACTGACCCGATACCTTGAATCGACATATCCTGACCATATTTGCGGGCGAGCGACACTAACCCTTCAATTAATGTTTTACCCAGTTCATCCATCTGACGGATTGCAGTGCCACTATTGGACTGAAGCGCGTCGATGGTTGCCAGTCCTGCCACCACCGACATGACGTTAGCGTTGTAGGTCCCGCCGTGCATGACTGAACGGGTGTGCAAAAGCTCCATGATTTCCTTTTTGCCGACAATCGCCGCAAGTGGAAAACCTGCTGCCAGTGCTTTAGCGAAAATTGCTAGATCAGGTGTAACACCCAGCATTCCCTGTGCACCGTTAAGTGCAATGCGAAATCCTGATATGACTTCATCAAATATCAGGACGATCTGATGCTCTTCAGTCAGTTTTCGCACGCCTTCCAGGTAGCCCGGATTTGGGAAAATCGCGCCGGTATTGCAGTTGATTGGCTCCATTATGACACCAGCAATTTCGTCAGCCTGTTCTTGTACCACAGTGGCAAAACGTTCAAGATCATTCCAGGGTAGTGTGATGACGTCGTTGAGTGCACCAATCGACTGCCCTGGCGTTTGCGCAACACTGTTTGGACGAGATTCCGGGCCAGCATCTGCTAAGGGTGGGTGGACGCTGACAAATACATTGTCAGTCCAGCCATGATAGTGCCCTTCAAATTTAATGATCTTGGCTCGATTGGTGGTGGCCCGCGCCAACCGTACTGCAACCTGTATCGCTTCGGTTCCACTTGAAGCAAATCGGACAAGTTCGGCGCATGGAATGAGTTCCACGAGTTTGCTGGCTAACTCTACTTCGTATTCCGTCTGGCCCGCGAACAACTGGCCCATAGACAGCGTGTCTTTAACCCGTTCCAGAACTACATCCGGAGCGTGCCCCAGAATGATCGGACCATTGGCCAATGCGTAATCGATGTAAGCGTTACCGTCCAAATCGGTGATTTTCGAACCTTTTCCACCCGAGTAAAAAAGTGGAACCGGGCTTTCGCCATAGCCAATGTATCGAAAGTTGCTGCTCACACCGCCAGCGAGATAGTTGCGGGCAGTTGTATACAGCTTTTTGGATTGATCAAATTTCACATCCACTCTCAGATCTGATGTAGTTCTTGTGGAATTTCACTGAAAACCTCCGGTTCTCCTTTTTCGGTTACAACAAATGTTTGGCTGAGACCGACTCCAAATTTACCATTGACTCGAAGCGTCATCGGAATGTGAAACACCATGCCCGCTTCAAGAGGTCGGTTGTTGTTGGTGACAAGAGCAAATCCAGATTCTTCGCTCCAGGTTGGCGGAAAACCGATCCCCACAGGATAGCCATAGACTTCGTGAAATAGTATGTTTTTGCGGATGGGAGCGATGATTGACTCTGCGACTTTGGCTACATCCGAGGCCAATGCACCGGGTTTTGCTGCTTTAAGCATTTCAGTGACCACGGTTTTTTCGAGATCTGCAAATTCTTCAATCTTGGGATCTGGTTTACCAACAATGCCGGTTCGCATGAGTGGTGCATGGTACCAGTGTAGACTCGGTGAACACTCAATAAATACTGGATCGCCCCTCTTGATGACATATCCATTATTACTATTGTGGGGCATTCCCGCACGATAGCCTGCCGAGACAATCGGATACACCGAAAATCCCAGACTGTTGAACTCAATCAGAGTCTTGGCCACGATTGCAGCCACTTCGGAATCAGTTGTGTCCTCACATGTGGCATCAAAACCAGCTAAGATTGCTGTGTCAGTGATTTTGGCAGCCGCTCGCATCACATCTAGTTCCTCTGCTGACTTGATGTTTCTGACATTGTCAACCAAACCCGAACCATTGATTACGTTTGTACCATCCAATGCATCTTTCAACCTGTCGTGTAGAAGTGGCACCAGATATCGCGTCTGCGCCTCGATTCCGATTGTTCCTTTCAGCAAGCCTCGTTTCGACAGGGAGTCTCGTGTTGCCTGAATTGGATCTGCATGGGTTTCATAAAGGTCTAGTTCAGCAAGGTTTCCAGAAGCTTCGAATCTTCCACGTTCAAATTGCCAAAGCACCATGATGGGTACGCACGACAGCGGCACGATCAGGCACTGATAATCCCATAGATTCAGTGAATGGTGACCGCAAAGGTAATAGATGTTTGGTGCTGAATGCAGAATCAGAACATCAATTTTGCGCGATTCCATCACCTTTCGGGTTTTTGAAAGACGCGTGTTGAATTCTGTGTCCGAAAAGACAGTCTCTCGGGGAATCGCCATGACTCGTCCTATGTGAAATATGTGGCAGACTGTTCCAATGGATACAGTGGTTTTGGACGTTTCTCGTAGTTTAACCGGGCAAGGTCCGCTGCACAAACGCCTGGCGTATCTGCGACCAGCACCCGTTTAGCAATGTTGCCAAATGCAGCTTTCCAGGCAATAGCAGCTTTTACTACGATAATTTTCTGCTCTTCTGGTTCGATGCCAAGACAGCGAAGCTGCTCGGCGTCGAAAGGCATACTCCGTCTGGAGGTCAGCACAATCTGGACACCCTGAGATTCCACCAATGCTGTCTGCCCCATGGAAGTAATATAACCCGTCATGTAAGAACCCTTGTGAGTATATTCCCCAGGGTTAATTGCTTTGACGGTGACAGAAGTCTGAACCGGCGGGCCGTGATGATTATCTGTTTTCCCACCAATACGAAGTGTACATTCACAGCCGACACCTACCTGGCTGGCCACAGCGACGGTTTCCGGGTCGCAAATTACAATGACTGACTGTTTGGCATTGGCTTTGAGTAATGCATCCAGAATTGTGGTGCCGTCACCCGCACTGCCACCACCAATATTGTCAGCCGGCTCGACTATGACAACCGGGAATTCAGCACTGTTGAGCGCGAGTTCAACACAGGTTTCGACTGACAGAAGCTGTTGCTGAAAATCCTGCCTTGAGTTCCATAGAGTTGTTGCGATAGAGTTGGCAGCAACATCAGCCTGCTCCTGATTTTCACCGTACACGATAACGGATGCTCCTAGGTGTGAAACGTCGCTGTAGGGAAATCCCATTGCAACGGAACCAAAAACAATGGTTGAGTCTTTCTCTAATTCTTTAAGCTTTTGCATCACTTCCCGCATTGGTGGCAGGTCTGTCTGCTGTTTGAGCGGTGAGGTGAGAAGCGGCAGCTTCCGGTGCGCGCAAACCGGATGCCGCTGGCCTGCAAGGAGGTGTCGAATCAGTTTCATTGCCTCTTCGCCTCGGTCTGCCATATCGGTATGTGGGTAAGTGTCATATCCGATCAACGCTGATGCAGATCTGACCATGTCATCGCTTAGGTTGGCATGGTAGTCAAAGGTGGTAACAACCGGAACAGCATCTTTGACAATTTTCCGCACTTGAGCAAGTATGTATGCATCTGCGTCATCGATCGCTTCGACCACAGCAGCGCCGTGCAGTGCCAAAACGACTGCGTCCAGCGGCATGGCCTCCTGCAGTAGTTCAGTCAACTCATCGAGCAGTTGAGAAAATGACTGGTATTCGATGGTGCCGGAAGGCACGGCCGCTGCAAAGAGTGTGGGTTGAAGATCAAAATCGGCTGCACCCCGGATCGCCCCACCAAGTTCGGTATTGGTTCCGGTGTATCGCTCGATCAGTCCATCCTTTCGTACAAGCTGGTAAGCCTCGAAATCTTCGTATCGCGTGAGTCCTGTCGCGAAAGTATTGGTTTCATGCCAGATTCCACCAATTGCCACTCTAGGCTTATCTGCAGAAGTGACTGTTAATTTTGACACGGTAAGTTGCAACAGGATGTAAGGTTATCGCGAATTTATTCATTCTCCACGGCATCTTACGACTTTGTAGATGGACCGTCAAACAATGGTGGTTCGGTTAAACCTCTGTGGGTCCAGTAAATCGACTTCAGTGGTGCCAGTGCCCGGCTTTGCTCGGTATGAAACCAAAGCCGGCCAAGATGATATCTGCTTTCGCGGCCTATCACTAAAGCAAACAGTCACCAAACCTTCATCATCATAGGAAACAGACAGAGCAGCGATGTCCAGCGGCACCTGTCGAATGTCCAGGGACTGTTCCCGGGTGCCCTGGTGCAGACAATCCGCACAGGCATAGTTATCGCGCAGCCAGAAAGGGTGGAATTGGTGTGATTTACCATCCATCCAGTTCACATCGACACACCCATTCGCGATCTTTGTAGTGCTGAACGGTGAAGGAGTCGTCCAGGCTAGATGATCGGGTGTCGGAATGGCATTCATGACGACTATCAGATGGCGTAAATTCGAAATAAATTATAAATCTTGAATGATTCTGGTGAGTTTGATAGAGACTGAAAAATCGACTAGGCTTGGAAAGTCAGAGTTCATCAGTTAATGAGATAAACGTGTTTAATGTACCCACATAACAGTTTTTCAATATGTTAAGCAAAGACGACAGACCAACTTTGGAGACGCAATACCGACAGTCAGAACGACCACTATAATTGCTCGAAACTCCAAATCGGTACCGTTACCAAATTCAATTCTACAGTGAGGCGGAAAATGATCGACAGATTGAAATATGTTCGGGTTGGAATGCGGAATAATGGGGCTAGCGTTAAGTTGAAACTGCGTTGGGATAACTCCCCTGCAACTTGTGAAATCGTCAGCAAAGCCCTTCCGTTCGAGGGTGATATGTGGCATGCAAAGTATGCCAACCATGAAATTTACACGCTTTTGCCAGTCGAACACGTATTTGGTGAAGATCCGCCAAAAGAATGGATGTGCATGTATCCGGCACCGGGCGACCTGATGTACATCTTTCATCCAGATGGTTTACTGCCACCAGAATCCTGGACACCTGAAAGTGACTTTCACATCGTAGATATTGCTCTTTTTTACGACCGTGGCAACAGCCTCTATGGCCCGAGTGGTGGCAATACAGGTAATATATTTGCAACTGCAGCAGATATTGAGGAATTGGAAAGATTTGCTGCAGAGTGCATCAATGTCTGGAAATCCGGGTTCTGGGGTGAGCGAATGTACGTAGAGGCGGCTGACTAGCGCAGTACAAATTTTGCCGTTTTCTGCGTAGCTTTGCTCCGGTATATGTAAGTTTTTTGATAGAAGGATACTCCAAGGAAATTCATGACCAGAGCGCTCCAATTGGCACAGCAAACAGATCGTCTCCAAAAGCAGTAGTGTGATCTCCGTCGTACAGCAGGATACCTTTTCGAAATCTTTGTCCTGCAATATTTCGGAATCGTTTTAGAGAAGAAAAGTCCTGTTTGTGCAGCGTAGCAGACGCCTTGGTTTCAATCGCAAAACATTCACCAAGCGAGTTTTCGATTATCAGATCCACTTCAACCTTGTCCTTGTCCCTATAGTGGGAAAAGCTTACATATTCGCCAAGCCAAACCGCCTGTTTATACAATTCGTTGCACACGAAAGATTCCAGAACATTGCCAAATTGCCCCGAGTTCAATAACAGATTATCTGAGTTCAAGTTGCGTATGGCGCAAATCAGGCCGGTATCAATCAAGTTTACCTTTGGAGCTTTTACCAGTCGCTTGTACTCATTACTATGCCACGCCGGAATTCGTTGGATTAAATACAACTGCTCCAGCATTCCAACATACTTTTTAACTGTTAGATTGTCTAAATCGAGTCTGTTTCCAAGATCACTGAGATTCAGTAGTTGTCCAGAACAAATAGCAAGAGCTTTCAACAACTTGTTCATTGACTCAGGATAATCGATGTTTGACATTTCGAGTATGTCGCTCTGAATCATCATATCGAAATATTGCCGATACCATGCCTGACGTCGATGTTCGCTGGTGCGTAGCACTGGTGCCGGGAAGCAACCGGTTACTAAACGGTCGATGATGTGATCGCGTATTCGAGTGTTGCGAGCTGTGAGCGGCTCAAGATTGAGCAGCCTATTCAGAAACGTGGGTGTTCTATTGAGAATTTCGCACTCCGACAGCGCCATAAGCGGAACAGTTTCCATGCGTCCTGTCAATGCATCTGACAATTTGGGCAACAGTAGCGCATTGGCGGAACCCGTCAATAAAAAACGGCCATTTTGCCGTTGCTCATCGACTGTCTGCTTGATTGCCAGAAACAATTTCGGCAGCCTTTGTACCTCATCAATTATGATGCGTGTAGCGGGAAGGTGGCGAATAAACCCCACGGGATCATTTCTGGCTATTTCTAGCTGTGCTTGATCGTCAAATGTGAAATAAGTCCACTCGTTGGTTTTTCCTTTCTCAATCAACTGCTTTGCAATTGTGGTTTTGCCAGCCTGGCGAGGCCCTGCGATAAATACCACCGGTGTGTCGCGCAAAGCTTCTTGAATCATCAATTCAGAATGCCGCGTAAACGCGATAGCCATATTTTGTTCCTACAGAAATCCGTCTATATTGGATTATAACAGCGTCTAATTATTATTATGACTGCGTCTATATATTATCATAATACCGTCCATTATGGATTCAAATGTAATTTATTCTTTGCTAGGCGGGCTTTTTCAACACCCGAATTTGTTTTTTCGATGAAACAGCTTACCGCGTCCATAACTCAGAAACTGGCACAGCCAAGACCAATCCCTTGGCTAATGAGATGATGTCACTTCCTCTGTAGAACAGGATGCCTTTTTGAAAATCATTACCGCATGCGTTGGCTAGCTTAATCAATCCTTTAGCGTCTCGCGAATTCACGCTCGTCTTGGATTTGATTTCGAATCCCCAGACTTTTTCCCTTAGAGTCATGACTAAATCGACCTCCACTTGGTCCTTATCCCGATAGTGCCAGAATCGTAAATCTGGGTTAGTCCACCCAGCGTGAGCAATAATTTGCTGAACAACGAATGATTCACATAAGTGACCCAAGTAAACTCGATTTTTTTCTTGGTTATCCATAGGAAAATCTGCCAAAGTCGCAGCTAACCCGCAGTCGATAAAGTGTATTTTGGGGGATTTAGTCAGGCGTTTTGTTTTGTTAGAATGCCAGGCGGGAATTCGACGTACCAAATACACCCGCTCAAGGTATGCCAGATACCGCTCTAAAGTTAGTCTATGAACAGCGAATGCTTTGACCAATTCGCTGATTCTTAGTAGAGATCCAGTTCTCCAGGCAAGCAGTTCCATAATTCGAGACAACAATTCTGGATTCCTGATTTTGAAGGTTTCAGGAACTTCTCTCTCCGCAATATCGCGCAAATAACTTCTTCTCCACTGTCTTGCACGAAGGATGTCGCGATTCAAGGGTTCGACGTATCCACCAGAGATTATTCTCTCCTCAAACTCCAGATTTGATATGACTGTCCGATTGGTTTTGAAATCCGGTTTAAGCCTATCATCGAACAAATCATACAGAAAATTTCCGACCGATCTGGATTTCTCCGATTCTGTCAATGGATAAAGATCAATAATTTCCATTCTTCCTGCGAGGGTTTGTGTCAGACCTGGGATGAGGAGCAAGTTAACTGAACCTGTTAAAATAAATCGTCCCGGTCTTCGGTTCTGGTCAACGGATACTTTAATCGGACCAATGAGATTCGGAACCTTTTGAACTTCATCGATAGTGACTGAATCGGGCAGACGCTCGATGTATGAACCAGGATCTTCTGAAGCCATCAAAAACTCACTATATGTATCCAAATCTACATACGGGCGATCTGGAAACATATGTTTCACCAGTGCAGTTTTTCCACATTGTCTCGCACCAAGCACACAAACTACCGGTGTGTCCGCTAATGCATCGCGAATCATGGATTCCACCAGTCGTGGGAAAAACTCGCTCTCGTTTGCCACAAATGGCCAAACAGGTGGGAAATTCATCGTTTATTGAGAAAAATAGTGCAATTGAATGTAATTTTTCCAAACATCTAATGTGGTATTCAAACAGGGTCTAAATTGATATTAGGATACCGTCATATTTCACATTAGATTTACTTCTGTTGTTCAATTATTATTATATCTTATTGTAATTATGTTATTATTAAGAGTCATTACAAGACGTATATATTAATACTAACTATTCTTCTATGTTAATGCTTAACTTCGAAAATAAGAACATCAGTTTTCCATGCTCTAACAAACTACCTGAATCAGTCGAACCAAAACAAGATTTCGATTTTCTTACCACACTGACAGTGGAAATAAATTGGCATAAGAAATAAAGTGTGTATTGTCGGAATCTTATGCCTGAATCTCTGGTGTTGCACAAACTAAGAAACGGCAAGTAATGATTGATCCGTTGAATTTCAGTCAACCAATCGATGAAGTGTCGGTGCGTCAATATCGTTTGGATGCAATACGGTCTCTCGCAGCTGACAACGATCTAGCAGCAGTGCTGCTGTTTGATCCCATCAACATCCGCTATGCAAATGGCTCGCGGTCCATGCAAGTTTGGACCATGCACAATTTCTGTCGGTATGCACTGATACTGACATCCGGTCCATCCATTATGTTTGAACTACCGACCAGCATGCACTTGCTCAAGGGGTTCGAAACCATTGAGGAAGTGCGACCTGCCTGGTCGACAGATTATCAGTTCACGGGTTATCGGACCGAAGAGATTGTCACTAGATGGGCTCAAGAGATTGATGACCTGGTCCGGAATTACTGTGGTGATAACCGCCGCTTGGCCGTTGACCGACTGGATGTGCACACAGCCCTTGCACTGATCAAGTGTGGGTTGGTGCTCGCGGATGGGAAAAAGGTGATGGAACATGCAAGAGCAATCAAGTCCCTGGAAGAGATTCGTGCTTTCCGGTCATCGCTTTCGACCTGCGAAGCTGCGATGCATGAATTGAGAAACCAAGTTCAGCCTGGAATGACGGAACAGGAGGCGTTGTCCATTCTGCTGGCGGGGAGTATAAGCCGCGGCGGCGAGTATCCTGAAACGCGCTTGATGACATCAGGCCCGCGTACCAATCCGTGGTTTCAGGAAACAAGTAATCGCGTAATCGAAAATGGAGAGTTTCTTTCGTTCGACACTGATTTGATTGGCCCGATGGGATTCTATAACGATATATCCCGAAGTTGGATCGTCGGTGATGCTAAACCTACAGACGAGCAAAGAAGACTGTATGCCGAATCCCGAGTGCAACTGGAAACCAACATTTCATTGCTTACTCCGGGGTTGTCCTTCTTGGAGTACTCGTCTATGGCTTATCAATTACCGGAGGAATATCTCGCAAATCGCTACGCCGATGTCGGGCATGGTTGCGGTCTCGGTGTTGAGTATCCCTTTCTTTGGTATCGCGAGGATGAAAAATATGGTGCCTACGATGGCGTGTTTGAGGAAAACATGGTGGTATGCATAGAAAGTTATGTCGGTGAAATAAACGGCCGCGAAGGCGTGAAACTGGAGCAACCGGTATGGATCAGCGCCAACGGACCTGTTGTGCTGTCGGACTTTCCGCTCGAGGATGATTTGAGCTGAAACTGTTTCTTGAAAAGACTTGGGAACCATCCAGCCTCGACCCCAATGTCGTGATTACTTAATCAGCCGCCTTAACGTACATCTGCTCACCCCAAATACTGAATTTAGGTTGTATACCATTTCGATAACACTGTTTCTAAGTTGAAATGAACCGTAGATT
>CAZYSR010000311.1:0-2228 GCA_964649525.1 uncultured Gammaproteobacteria bacterium | reverse complement strand
CTCTTTACGCAGTTCGGCGATTTCCGCGTCAGATTCTTCTTTTGATTTTGCAATGCGCTGATAAATCCGTTCGGTCTCTTCGCGTATTGCCTGGATTCTCTCCTCAGACGTCGTCATTCTGCCCTCCTACATTCGGAACTGTCTGACTGTTCAAGGTACTGTCGGCAAAAACATCAGCTTGCGAAGTGATGGCTGCCGGTGATGTAAAAATGATAGCACAAAAGCATTTGGCTGACTGTTCGCTGCCCGGCATTCTGGCACCTTGAAGATTCAGGGATCGCCGTTCAACATGGCTGTGAGAGCAGGCTCAAGCGCGTCGGCAGAGCGTGCGGTGCCGCTGGCAGTTCGAAGAACAGACGCTGGATCTCTGTATGATGTCAGTCGGCTGTCGGCTGATGTCATTTCGCTTATTTATCAGATGGAATGAGCGGTTCCGAGTAACGTTAAAGTTTCTACTGCTTTTAAAAGTTGTATTTGAATCTCGACATAGGAATCTGCCAAGTCTATTGTTACAAAGCGGAATTCGTGATTTTGAATTTTTACTGCTTCAAAAACGACCCATCTACAACTGGATGAAGTAGCAGGCCTAACGCATCGATTGCCTATTCATCATCAGATCGCCTTTCCTAATCCGACTTCAGCCTATCGACTTGACACTAGACTGTACCGTCAATGAGGTACTCGGCAATTTGAATGCTGTTCAAGGCGCCACCTTTCCTGACATTGTCAGAAACGATCCATAGATTCAGCCCCAAGTCATGGGAAATGTCTTCTCGAATGCGGCCGACAAAAACATCATCTCGATTCGCAGCCTCAGTGACAGCTGTTGGATACAACAAGGCCTGCGGATCATCTACAACAGTGACACCTTTGGCTTGCTGTAGCAACTCACGTGCGTCTGAGGCAGTCAGTTTGTCCCGGGTTTCAATGTGAACCGCTTCCGAATGGCCGAAAAATACAGGTATCCGGACAGTGGTCGGATTCACTCGAATGGTCTCGTCTCTCAACAGCTTTCGAGTTTCCCACACCATTTTCATTTCTTCCTTGGAATATCCATTCTCCTGAAAAACATCAATGTGTGGAATCGCGTTGAACGCAATCTGCCGAGGCGCAACCTCTGCTTCAATCGGCTTGCCATTCAAAAGTGCGGCTGACTGATTAGCCAGTTCATGCACGGCTGATCGCCCAGCTCCTGAAACTGACTGATAAGTGCACACGTTTATCCTTTCTATTCCAACAGCATCATAAATTGGTTTGAGAGCGACAACCATCTGAATTGTTGAACAATTCGGATTCGCAATGAGGTGGTCTTCTTCGGTCAATACATCCGCATTCACTTCGGGGACCACCAATGGAACTTCAGGCTCATACCGAAATCTTGATGTATTGTCAATGACGGTACAACCTTGTTCCACCGCCCTTCGTGCATAAACGTCCGAAACACTTGCACCTGCAGAGAACAGTCCGTACTGAACACACGAAAAATCGAATTCAGATAACAAGCCGATCTTTACTGGCTGGTCGCGAAATTGCAGCGTCGATCCCGCGGAACGCTTACTACCCAAAGGATAAATATTTCTGATCGGAAAGTCTCGCTCTTCCAGTATGGACATCATCGCTTCACCGATCATTCCCGATGCTCCAACAACTGCTACATCAAATGTTTCCCGCATAACAGGCCTTCCTGTTTCCTCTATATGATCCTCAATTCAATCGCTGTTTTAATTCACTCAGAACTTCTGTTCCCATCCGTTCCGTGCCAACTTTTTCGGCACCTGCAAAGTATATATCAGGCGTGCGCAATCCCCGCTCAATCACGCTCTCAACTGACTGTTCTACAAGATCGGCCAAATTATCTTCTTTCATGGTATAGCGCAACAGCATCGCCAACGACAGGAACATTGCCATCGGATTGGCCTTGTCCTCTCCGGCAATATCCGGGGCAGTACCGTGAACCGGTTCATAGAGTCCTTTCTGATTGTTGTCCAGTGAAGCAGATGGCAACATTCCAATTGATCCGGTTAACATCGCGGAGATATCTGAGAGAATATCACCAAACATATTTGTCGTAACAATGACATCAAACTGTTTGGGATCTCGAACGAGTTGCATCGCAGCGTTGTCAACCAGCATGTGAGTCAATTCAACGTCCGGATATTCTGTTCCAACCTCAGTCACCACCTCTCGCCAAAACTCCGTTGTTTCCAGCACATTCGCTTTGTCAATTG
>CAZYSR010000310.1:0-1543 GCA_964649525.1 uncultured Gammaproteobacteria bacterium | reverse complement strand
TGATTCCAATTCTAAAATTTGTTGATCGTGGCCAAGTGAATCGGGACTTGGTCAAAATGATTCGCTACGGTGTTCGGGAACCAGATAAGGTTGTCGGTGATTTTTACTCGTTAGCTGCCTGTAACGAAGTGGGACATCATCGACTGTTGGAAATGCTGAATGAAACTGGATACAAAAATTTAGAAGAACTGGCTGAATTCATTTTCTCGCGTTCGCGCAATGCCACTGTGGAGCGTCTTCAGTCGTTAATTCCCGAAGGTGTGTGGGCAAACAGCACCGTCGTAGATGGATACGATGAACCAATCAAACTGGCGGTCGCAATTAAACGAGTCAATCAGGAAATTGTGGTCGATTTTTCAGGAACTGACTCGGTAAGCAAATGGGGTATCAACTGTCCGATTAACTACGCTAAGGCTTATGCCAGTTATGCGCTGAAATGCATTATTGCACCAGAAGTTCCGAACAATTTCGCATCACTTGAACCATTCAAGATTACATCGCCTGTCAACATTCTCAACGCACACAGACCTGCACCCGTTGCACTACGGCATGTTCTAGGTCACCTTATTCCAGACCTAGTGTTTGGAGCGTTGGCGAAGACCTTGCCGGACTTGGTTCCTGCCGAAGGCGCAGCATCGTTGTGGAATTTGCACATATCTGTACGCCCGACTTCGAATTGCGAAGGCAGGCAGCATGAAATTCTGATGTTTAATTCAGGGGGAACCGGTGCTCGCCCCAGTCTGGATGGGCTTTCAGCGACGGCATTTCCATCAGGAGTTCATACAATGCCAGTCGAGGCAACCGAAAATACCGGCCCGATTGTGGTTTGGAGAAAAGAACTGCGTCCAGACAGTGGTGGAGATGGCCGCATGCGCGGCGGGCTTGGTCAAGTAATTGAAATCGCACCTAAAGATGGTTATGAATTCGATTTTTCGGCGATGTTTGACCGGGTCCATCACCCGGCTGCGGGTCGAAATGGTGGATCTCCAGGCGCAGCAGGAGTTGTACAGCTTGATGACGGTACTCGTTTAAGGCAAAAAGGCTGGCAGCATGTTCCAGAAGGGAGAAGGCTGATACTAAAAGCGCCTGGTGGAGGAGGTTTTGGGCCATCTACCGAGAGAAGTGAGGAAGCTAGGCAGTTGGACCAAGCAGCAGGCTATGTGACGGCGCCAGAAGAATAAGGTCATTCTCCTTATGTCCCTCTTCTTTGAAGTTTCCAACTGAATCATGCGTAAACACCGTTACGATGTTGTTATAGTTGGCGGAGCCGTTACCGGTAGTTCAGTCGCATATTTTCTAGCTGCAAATCCAGACTTTAACGGTTCTGTTGCCTTAGTCGAAATGGACCCGACTTTCAGCAAATCAGCGACCGCGCTCAGCTCGAGTTCAATCCGCCACCAATTTTCGACTGCAATTAATGTGCAGATCAGTCAATTCGGAACTCAGTTTATTCGCGAATTTGCCGAAACAATGCGAGTCAATGAAACGAAGCCAGATATTTTCTTTTGTGAAAACGGATATTTGTTTTTAGCAGAGACTGAAG
>CAZYSR010000309.1:0-7233 GCA_964649525.1 uncultured Gammaproteobacteria bacterium | reverse complement strand
GTCGGTGAGGGTATGGGACGAACCTGGTATGCACCCTGGAGTTCAGCTTCCGCATATGCATTGCCGATTTTGGTTGGAGCCAAAATGACGCAAATGGAAAACCGTATTGTGCTGTGCCGGTTCAAAGACGGCTATGGTCCGGTTGGTGCATACTTCCTGCACTTGAAAACTTACACCCAGAATGCATACGGTGAAGAGTACGAATCGAAGTGGTACGACCATACCAAAGAACTTGTGGGTGAGTATATCGACCATCATCCGACTCCGACGTGTCTCAGAAATCACGCGTTCATTGAAGAAATGAAAGCGGGCAGAGGCCCTATCCACATGGTTACCAAGGAAGCTTTTCAAGACCCGCACAAGGAAGTCATTGGTTGGGAAAATTTTCTGGGAATGACTGTCGGACAAGCGGTGGTCTGGGCGTCTCAGGATATTGATCCGAAGTACATCAATCCAGAACTTACTACTTCAGAACCTTACGTCATGGGTTCTCATGCAACCTGTTCAGGAGCATGGGCTAGCGGACCCGAAGATGTCTCACCGGACGAATACTATTGGGGTTACAACCGGATGATGACAGTTGACGGACTGTTCGGTGCTGGAGATGCGCTTGGTGGCACAGCGCACGCGTTTTCTTCCGGATCCTTTACCGAGGGTCGATTGGCGGCGAAAGCAGCAGTGAGATACATTCGCGATCACGCCAATGACAACATAAAAATCTCGGAGAAACAATACGAAGACCTGAAACGTACGATCTACAAACCTCTAGAGAATTTTGCGGTCGGTCGTAACGAAATTGTTGGAGGTACGGTTTCTCCCAGCTATATCCTTCCGCTTCATGGATTACAGCGACTTGAAAAAATCATGGATGAATATGCGGGTGGCATCAGTAACAACTATATGACCAATGAACCGATGTTGCTTCGAGGTCTGCATCTGCTTCATACCCTACAGGAAGACCTCAATTGCATCGGTGCTGAAGACCTGCACCAGTTACAACGAGCATGGGAATTAACACATCGCGTAATTGCTTCGGAATCTGTGGTTCGCCACACTTTGTTCCGCGAGGAGACCCGCTGGCCCGGATACTATTACCGCGGCGACTTCATGAAGTTGGATGACGATAATTGGCACGTGCTAACTTTGTCACGAAGAGACCCTGAAACAGGTGAGTGGACTATGGAAAAAGCCCCGGTCTATCATATCGTCGACTGATTTGCCGAAACCTACGATATCACAATCAGGCACCTTCGCGCCCTGATTGAGAAAATATAGCGGGCGTTTTGACCCGCAATGCGTCAGTGCTGACCACGGGCGTCTCCACAATCGTTTCGATGTTTGTGATTATGCTTGTTCGAGTTCAATTCAATTCTTGATCATCGTTATGGACGGATTCAATTTGAGAAACTACATCGAACGCGAAACGTTTCCCGAAGATGCCAAAGTTTTGCAGGCGATGATTCTGACTCTACGTGCCTGTATTAATTCTGATGTCCAGCCGATCAGGGTACCCGGTCTGATAAGAACAGCAAGAATGCGATTATCCGCTGTTCGAGATAACTTGGAGATGCTTTCCAGCAACTCTTCAACGGAAAAAATTCTCGCAGACTTTGCAAAAAACCTAAAACGAGATCTAGAAAATTGTCAATTCGATTCTTTGCAGGATTTCGAGTTACGACTAGGCAAACTGGAGCAACTCGCTTCGACGACTGAGCCGTTAACGCTGGCGAGGGTAACTGAGTGTCGGGCACTTGTTGCTGCATCAATGCAAGAACATCAGTTGGCTGCGGACCTTTGTCACCAAGGTGCGGAAATTCAGGAGCTTGAAACTGTTGACAGCTGGCATCTTATTCATCTACAGGCAACTTTACTGGCAGACTACGGACGAGACTTCGACGATGACGCTGCACTACAAGCATCAATTGACTTGCTGAAAAACAAAATTCTACCGCTAGCAGAAGAACTCGAAGAACCTCATGTGCTGGCTATAAGTTTACAAACATTGGGAAACGTTCTGGGTATGATCGGGCAGCGTCGCAATGGTACTCGCTATCTTGAGGATGCGATCAGTGCATTTGGTGAAGCATTGAAGCTGTTAGACCCCGATACTGAATCGATGCAATGGGCATTGGTGCAGAATGGTCTAGGAAATGCACTGGGTTCATTAGGCCAACGATGCTCAGACGATGCACTTCTTCAGCAATCTATCGAGGCATTCGAGCAGGCACTAACGAAACAAAGCGAAGATTTGTGCGCACATGATTGGGCTTCCACCATGAATAATCTGGCAGCAGTACTACAGTCTCTCGGCCGTAAACGTAGTGATCCAAAATTATTGAAACGTTCGGTGAATTCCTATAAGGCTGTACTTCGGGTATGGACTCGCACTGACGTACCCCTGGAT
Organism: uncultured Gammaproteobacteria bacterium; assembly: GCA_964649525.1. Classification (GTDB taxonomy): domain Bacteria; phylum Pseudomonadota; class Gammaproteobacteria; order Arenicellales; family JAJDZL01; genus JAJDZL01. The sequence goes on along the minus strand of CAZYSR010000309.1, from coordinate 4,829 downwards.
TGGGCATCAACTATGGATAACCTCGGTACTGCACTTCGCAATCTTGGAGAGCATCGGCGAGGTCCAGGAACACTCAAGCAGGCTGTGGCCGCTTACAACAGTGCGCTCGCTGAACGATATCGCGAGTTGGTACCCAACGATTGGGCAATGACACACAACAACCTTGGCGCCGCTTTGCATAGACTCGCGCAGCGGGAGGAAAGTTCTGACATTATGCAGAGAGCCACCGAAGCATACGAAAAAACCTTGACCGAGTTGACCCGCGAGAAGGTACCGATGACCTGGGCGATGACTGTGGCAAACCTCGGTGTAGCAAGACGAGAATTTGCAGAAATGACCGGGGACATTGACGCCGCTGACAAGGCTGTAGAAGAACTTCAATCTGTAGTTGATGTTTTTCGCTCCGCAAGTCATGCACAATACACTGAATTAGGTGAGGAGCAGCTTTCTAAAGCACGATTGCTGTTGGAAACATTGGTTGCAGAAAGAGACAGTGAAGCCACTGAAAACAGTACTCCCACTACAACTGACTGCCCAGTTGCTTGAATTCAATAAAACACAGCCGATATTTCGCCAGCTTCTATCGACTCCGCACAGGAGCCTATGAATTCACCGTATTCAACCAGTAAGAATTTCGGGTAGTTGAACTGGCGAATCGGTCGTATGCTGATTCCTAAATAGTTGTTTATCTCAGTGTGCAAGTATCGCCCGATAGGAAACATCAATCCCTCTTTGTTTTCAAACCACACCAAATTGGCTTCCAGCCATTCACCTTCCTCTCGGTGTTAGGCGACCATCAGGGTTAGTTCCCAATTTCAAAAAATCTAAAGACTTGACGCTCTGAGTGTATAACAAACAACCCTAAATCATGCGGTTCTGGTACAACCTTTCTCCGATATACACCTTCCAAAGGACAATTCCCCGTCTGGCGCCTAAAATAATGGTGAATCAATTTATTGAACAAATATGGTTTAGTGAAAATCGGAATTTTGGGAGCTGGTCCGGCTGGACTCTATGCCGCTATCCTGATTAAACGCAGTTGTCCCAGCGCGATAATCAAAATATTTGAACAAAATCCCTCGGATGCAACGTGGGGATTTGGGGTGGTATTTTCCGATCAGGCATTGTCGTTTCTGACAAAGGATGATCCTCAGACTGCTGACCTGATTGAGCCCTACATGGAGAAATGGTCTGAAGTCAATATTACCCATCAAAACGAGACTGTGGTAATTGATGGGGTTGGATTCAGTTCAATCGGTCGTTTGCAATTACTGCAGTTGTTGCAAAAGCGTGCGGCTGAATACGATATTGTCCCTGTTTACAACAAAAAAATTGAGAGTTTAGCCGTTTTCGACGATTGCGATATCGTTATTGGTGCAGATGGAGTTAATTCGGTAGTTCGCGCAGAGGCTCCTGATGAATTTGATGAAAGATTCAGCATCATTCGTAATTGGTTCTGCTGGTACGGTACCAATCGATCATTTGACTGCTTGACACAGACATTTGTAGAAACTGAATATGGGTTCTTCAACGCCCACCACTATCGATATACCCCAAAGCTCAGTACTTTTATCGTCGAGTGTGACGAAAACACATTTGAAAATGCGGGATTTGCTGAGCTTTCAGAGGAGGAAAGTCAGGATATTTGTGAATCCATATTCCAAGAAACCTTACAGGATGCAAATCTAGTCGCTAATCATTCCATCTGGCGACAATTCCCTGTATTGGAGAATGGAAATTGGTACCGCGGGAACCGCGTCTTGATTGGCGATGCCTTACATACGGCACACTATTCCATAGGTTCAGGAACCCGACTTGCTATGGAAGATGCGATTGCTTTGGTACGTGCGTTGAAAGAATCAGATTTTGATTATGGTGAAGCATTTCCAAAATATCAATCTGAGAGACAGGCTACTCTCAAGAAAATTACCGGAGCTTCTTTCAACTCAGGCAAGTGGTATGAACAATTTGCAAGTCACATGTCATTACCACCGTGGAAATTTGCCTTAAGCTACATTATGCGTTCGGGACGGATTTCGGCTGAAAAGCTGCATGGAATGTCGCCGACATTTGCAGCTGAACTAGAGGCTCGCGGTATTCAAATTGAGTGACACCTGAACCAATAGATTAAAGCAGTATCAGTACTTTCCAAATTAACTGGCGTCTACAGACTATGAAATGACAGACGAACCCACAATTCAACAGTTAGCTGATTCCGTAGGCTTCCAGTTGCCAGACAATTTCAATTCAGCCCGGTTGTTATGGGACAATCTGGCCCAGAATGCCGAGCGGCCAGCAGTCATCCATGATTCAGGAACGTGGACCTATTCTGAGCTTGCTAACGAAGCCGCAAAAATTGGAAATTCTCTTAAAGCGTATTGCTCACCTGGTGATAGGGTATTGCTGCTGATGGATGACGAACCAGCTTACCCCGCAGCGATCATGGGGTGTATGCGAGCGGGTCTGGTACCGGTTCTCCTGAATACACTGTCAACTCCAGATTTAATCGGCTACTTTCTTCAAGATAGTGGAGCAACTGCAGCGATCATTTCAGATGACTTCAAAGATTTGCTGAATGAACAAGTGATAAAGGGATCTATGTGTCAGGGTGTGTTGAATGCCGCACACTGTCCTTGGGCTGACGAGTTGATTGAACTGCCTGAACACCCCACCAATCGTCGTGATCAGGCATTTTGGATGTACTCATCTGGATCGACTGGACGGCCAAAAGGAATTGTTCATCTTCATGAAGATGCACCTTATACAGCGCAAACATATAGTGCGAGCATTCTAAAGCTTGGAGTTGATGATGTTTGTTTTTCAATACCCAAGATATTCTTCGCTTATGGCTTCGGAAATTCGGTAACTTTCCCAATGCAAAACGGCGCGGCGGCTGTTTTGTTATCCGGCCGTCCGACTCCAGAAAAAATTTTCGAGCAGATTTCCAGGCATCGCCCAACGGTATTGTTTGGACTCCCGACTCTATATACGGCACTGATGCACCATCAACAGGCCGAATCCGCCGATTTGAGTTCAGTCCGTCTTTGTATTTCAGCCGCGGAAATTCTGTCTGAAGAACTTGCTTCAAAATGGAGATCAATCTTTGGTTTAAACATAATCGAAGGGCTAGGATCAACTGAGATGTTGCATATTTATCTGACGAATGAAGAGATACGACAGAAACCTGGCTCCGCTGGACGCGTCGTGCCGGGATACGCGGTGAGGCTGGTAGATCTAGATGGTCGAGAAGTAGAGCAGGGTGAGGAGGGTGTAATGCATGTGCGCGGCTTGTCGGCTACGGAGACCTACTGGAACAGTCCTGAGAAGACTGAAGAGACGATGCGAGATGGATGGATTGTGACAGGCGATTGTTTTGTCAGGGATGAAGACGATTTTTATTTCTTCAAGGGGCGCGCAGACGATTTAGTCAAGGTATCTGGGCAATGGGTCTATCCGATGGAAATTGAGACAACCCTGAATGAACATTCGAAAGTTAGGGAATCCTGTGTTCTCGCGGTTGAACTTGAAGATAAGCGTTTATCCATCAACGCATGGGTATGTCTCGTTGAAGGAGTCGATGGTGGTGAAGAAATGACTCGAGAACTACAGAATTTTGTGAAGTCGAGACTGCTGCCGCACAAATATCCACGCAATATTGTCTATCTGGAGTCATTGCCAAAGACCGGCACAGACAAGATTGATCGTCAGGCGATCAGACTTCTGAACCAGTCTTAGTTGACTGTCGCAGAAATGCTGTTGAGTAGGTAGAACGAAACCTAGACCGCTTCGTTCAAAATGATGCTGTCAATTACCTTAATGTGGATTTCTGAACGCTGTCAAAAATGAATTGAGCAGTCATCAGGTCCAGATGACCGCCGCCTCCATTCTTGAACAGGGTAATTTCGCTATCACTGTCCCTGCCTCTGGCTGTTCCTGAACACAACTGGTACAGGTCCGCCAGTACATCACTCTCTGACATAACACCCGTTTCGATGGGTATGGTGATTTCGCCTATTTCACCGATGGTGGTTTTCCTTGAGTCAACAAAAACTCTAGCGCGGCGGATTGCTTCATCATCAACTTCGCGCATTTCGATAGTGAAGGCACCAATCAAATCGAGATGAGTGCCTTTAGAGAGCCACTCTCCGCGAATAATTGGATCTGTTGTCATCGTCGCAGAGCTCAACAATTCGGCTTGTCTTACAGCAGATTCCAGATCGTCAGTTGCCTGAATACTTACCGATGGAATTTTCAAAAACTCTGCCAGTTCTTGAGCCTTCGACTCTGTCCGGTTCCAGATCACCACTTCGCGAATTGTTTGCTGAATTTCGCAGTGTGCTCTGATGAGATGAGGAGCCATTGCACCTGCACCTATCATTGCCATACGGGAAATGCCTTTCCTCGCCAGTAGTTTGCCCCCTAGGGCTGAGTCTCCAGCAGTTTTGTAATAGGTTAAGGATGTACCGTCAATTGTCGCTGATGGAACTCCGGTTTGCCCATCAAATAACGTATATGCTGCATGAATGACAGGCAATGTAGATCGAGTTCGGTTACCTGGAAATACGGCTGCGGTTTTTAAACCTAGTGCGTTACCATGGCTCCATGCAGCTCGAATAAGCATGTGGTTGTGGGGTTCAGGTTCTGGTTGCACACTGGTCATCAACATGTCTTTGAGATCGGCAGGTGCGTGCTTGTGAGACTCCTCTAGAGCATTTACAAGATCTGGATATCGGCAGATATCATGAACCTGTTCTGCGGTGATTAGTAGCATGCCTGGGGAATCGGGCTTGATTGAAGATTGAAGTTGACGAGTGAGTCGATTTCGCAAT
>CAZYSR010000308.1:0-2407 GCA_964649525.1 uncultured Gammaproteobacteria bacterium | reverse complement strand
GTTTCAACACTGCTTTGACATATCAAGGCAAAATCACATCCACTCATTAATGCGGTCAGCACTCGCGTTTCCATATCTCCGGCTTCAGCTGCGCCGCTCATTGATAAATCATCACTAAAAACGGGACCATAAAACGCCAATACTTCCCTCAGCATATGTTCCAGCCAAAATGACGAGTATGTGGGAATGGCTGTGGTAACTTCTTTGTAGAGTACGTGTGCCGTCATTACCGCTGACAGGCGTTCCCCCAGTCGACGATAAGGGATCAGGTCACAATCCAGGAGTTCCTCAATGGTTCGGCCATCTTCCGGAACTTCGACATGAGAATCTTCAGCCACTCCGCCATGCCCTGGAAAATGCTTTCCAACTGCTTTCATGCCTGCCTTTTGCATGCCGCGTGTCCAGGAGTCAGCGAGAATTGCGACAGAATTAGGGTCGCTGTGAAAAGAACGGTCGCCGATGACATCAGAATCAACTGTAGCAACATCCAATACCGGTGAAAAACTGATGTCAATATTAAGGGCTCTAAGTTCACTCGCCATCAGATAACCCGCAATCTCAGCGGCATCATCACCCCGATCACTATCATTGTCATAGAGAGCTCCAAACAGTTGCTGCGGCGGAATTTCAGTCACACCATTCTTCAGTCTTTGCACTCGACCGCCCTCCTGGTCAATGGCAATGATCAGGGAGGGTGTTTTGAGTTCGTGAATTTCTTTGCTGAGATGACCAACCTGCTCTGCAGATTCACAGTTATTGGCAAAGAGTACCACTCCACCAATGGCTTCGCTTTGGAGTCGTTCGCGATCTTCAGAATTGAGTTCGACACCCGAGATCGATGTGAAAATCGGGCCAAGTTTCGATTTTGAATCTTCAGTCACTTGTCCTTTCCTTCGGTGATGTATACCAATGTACCTGGTTCAACCTGATCAAACAATTCAATCACATCTCGATTGCGCATTTTGATGCAGCCAGCCGAGCCTTCGATTCCCATGGGGTCATCATCAGGACAACCGTGAATGTATATGAAACGTCTCATGGTGTCGACATTTCCATGTCGATTTTTTCCGGGCTCAAGACCACTCAGCCACAGGATGCGTGTAAGTATCCAATCGTCGCGCTCTGGAAACTGCTGCTTCATTTCTGGAGCGTAAATCTCTCCTGTTGTCCGTCGTCCGCGAAATACTGAATTTTCCGGCTCGCCTCTACCGATTTTCGCTTGAATTTTGTGCCAGCCTCTAGGTGTGCAGAAACTGTTTTCAATCTCTCCAGGTCCGTTGCGAGCTGTCGAGATCAAAGTATCCATGACTACACGACCGTTGTCATCGACTGCAGTCAATTTCTGATCCTTTATATTGACCTCTATATACATTGATTATTCAATCATTTCGAAGTTGTTCTTGATATCCTTTATGAGACCTTTTGAAGCATCAGTAATCATGTCAAAAGCCCGTTCAAAACCCTGCGGTCCGCCATAGTATGGGTCAGGGATTTCACGTTCTGACCAATTGTCCGTAAAGTCCAAAAATAGTTGGATTCGGCAGCGATGGTCTTGTGGTGCCAGCGAAATCAAGTCTGAATAGTTGTGGCGGTCCATCGCGATGATGTAATCAAATTGTTGAAAATCTGAACGACGGACTTGTCGAGCACGCAGATTTTTTAGATTAATGCCGCGACTGGCTGCGACTCTTATCGCTCTTGAATCGGGAGGGTGGCCTGAATGGTAATTTGCGGTACCAGCAGAATCAATCTTTACCTTTAACTGCAGGTCGGAATTTTCTACACAATGCCGAAATATACCTTCTGCACTGGGCGAACGACAAATATTACCCAAGCAAACAAATAGTACGCCAACTTCTCGGTAATGTGACATGATTATGCTGTGTCTCCCTTTTATTTTATAGATGTGTTGTTTCGATGATGCTGCGAACCAGGTTCAAGTCGTCTTGAGTGTCAACGCCTATGCCGCGATAATTTTCATCAACATGTACAGCGATGGTGTCGCCATAATAAAGTGCGCGGAGTTGTTCTAGACCTTCCGCTTTCTCTAGTGGACAAACATCTCGACTGGCGTGTTTGTGAACCAGATAGTCTACAGTGTACGCATAAATTCCGATGTGATGCAATCCCATACGTGCGCTTTCCTGGTTTGCTTTTGTACGATACGGAATGACGCTTCGAGAAAAATAGAGTGCTCGATTATGACGATTGATGATGCACTTGACGCGATTGGGGTCTTTTCCATACATATCAAGATTCATCGGAACTGCTGCAGTTCCGATGACGGCCTGTGAGTCGGTTTGCAAAACAGCCGCCACCTGATCAATGAGTTCTCCAGGCATCAGTGGTTCGTCGCCCTGAACGTTAACAATCATTCGCTCACCGGGTAGTTGCATCTTCTGAACGG
>CAZYSR010000307.1:0-1710 GCA_964649525.1 uncultured Gammaproteobacteria bacterium | reverse complement strand
GTATCAGTCCTCTAGCCGGAGCAAAATCAAGCGATTCAACCAAGAATGACTGAAAAACGCGAATTCCTGTGCGAATAATCCTAGCATTGGGAAGCACAGCAGAAACAAGGTAAAATGTGGCAATGTTATTGACTTGAATATCATTCGGGTTGTCAAGTGCAATTGACTTCGTGAGTGCAATAACAAAAATTCCCATACTTTAGGATTTCACATCACCGTATAGCACAACGGGGTGCTCACAGAGTCAATTTCATGCTTCTATTGATTGACAACTACGATTCTTTTACCTACAACCTAGTTCAATATTTAGGCGAGTTGGGACATCAGTCAACTGTTGTTCGCAACGATGCTATTGAGGTTGATGAAATTGAAAACATAGCACCGTCGGGCATCTTGATTTCGCCAGGTCCCTGTACGCCGAATGAAGCGGGTATTTCGATTGCTGCAGTTGAGCGCTATTCAGGAAAATTACCCATCCTCGGAGTATGTCTAGGTCATCAAAGCATTTGCCAGGCTTTTGGTGGTGAAATATTGAGGGCTGAGCAGGTGATGCACGGCAAGGTTTCCGACATCTATCACAACTGCGATGGTCTTTTTGAAGATATTCAAAATCCGTTTACTGCCACACGTTACCATTCACTGATCGCACCGCGGAAAAGTTTACCTGAATCGTTGGAAATAACCGCTTGGACAAGTGACGGTATCATAATGGGCGTAAAACATAAGCAGCACCAAGTTTATGGCGTTCAATTTCATCCGGAATCATTTTTAACGGACTGCGGTCACGATCTACTGCGGAACTTTCTAAAGTTGAGCAATCTTTCTGTATGAGCGAAAGAACAACGTGATGGACATCCAGGGAGCCCTAAATCGGATTACAACCGGTCATAGTTTGACTGGCGATGAGATGCTGGACATCATGCGTCAAATAATGACGGGTCAACTGACCCCATCACAAATTGGTGGTTTTTTGATTGGTCTTCGCATGAAGGGTGAGTCCATTGAAGAAATTACCGCTGCGGCGAATGTGATGCGCGAACTGGTCACAAGCGTGCAGGTTGATGTACCACACCTGATTGATGTCGTCGGCACAGGTGGCGATGGAACATCTTCCTTCAATGTATCAACTGCTTCAGCATTTGTTGCCATAACTGCAGGCGCACATGTTGCCAAGCACGGTAATCGCGCAGCCTCTAGTAAGAGTGGAAGCGCAGATTTGCTTGAACACGCTGGTGCTCGAATTGATTTAACCTCTGAACAAATTGCCGAGTGTGTCAGGAAAACAGGATTTGGATTCATGCTGGCGCCTGCTCACCATACGGCGATGAGACACGCTATCGGGGCTAGAAAGGAACTCGGCGTTAGAACAATATTCAATGTTTTGGGTCCACTAACCAACCCTGCCCATGTCAAAAGTGAGATGATGGGTGTCTTCAGCGCTGATTTGGTTGAGCCTTTGGCACACGTACTCAAGAAATTGGGCTCGGAACACGTTATGGTCGTTCACTCTGATGATGGTATGGATGAAATCAGTGTAGGGAGTTCAACTCAGGTCGCTGAACTGAAGAATGGTGAAGTTAAAACTTATTCGATCAACCCTGAACAGTTCGGTATTCCTTCGTATTCCTTGAAAAATGTTGCCGTTTCAAATCCCGGTGAGAGCCTCGCAGTGATTCGTTCCGTATTTGCAGGGAAAGAGTCTGCGGCGTC
>CAZYSR010000306.1:0-7421 GCA_964649525.1 uncultured Gammaproteobacteria bacterium | reverse complement strand
CCTCTGATATCAGTGATTTGTCATAGTCTTCCCAACTTGAGCCAGTTGTTGTAAACAGACGCTGTCTTTCCTTATAGCTGGCTTCTGAATCTGGATTTGGGTCCAAAAATATTTCAATGTGATTGAAAGCGCCAACCAACTGGATATGACGGGAAAGTAACATTCCGTTTCCGAATACATCTCCGCCCATATCGCCGATTCCAACTACTGTGAAATCAGTCGTCTGGATGTCAACCCCCAACTCTCGGAAGTGGCGTTTCACAGACTCCCATGCACCACGGGCGGTGATACCCATTGCCTTGTGATCATAGCCAACTGATCCACCTGAAGCAAAAGCATCCCCTAACCAGAACCCATATTCTTTTGACAGTCCATTTGCAATGTCCGAAAAGGTCGCAGTGCCCTTGTCCGCTGCAACGACCAAATACGGATCATCATCGTCGTAACGTTTCACATTGGCCGGGTGGACAACTTTGTTGTCGACGATGTTATCCGTGATGTCCAGCATACCTCTGATGAATATCGAATAGCAGGCAATCCCCTCATCCAAAATGGATTTACCTGGCTCAGGCGCTCGTTTGACAATAAATCCGCCCTTAGAACCGACCGGCACAATCACTGCATTCTTAACCATCTGAGCCTTGACCAGTCCTAGCACCTCTGTTCTGAAATCTTCCCTTCGGTCTGACCATCGAAGTCCGCCGCGAGCAACCTTCCCACCGCGTAAATGCACTGCTTCCGTGCGCGGCGAGTAAACGAAGATTTCATACATGGGACGAGGGTCTGGCATTTTGATGATTCGGGCACAGTCTATCTTGAAGGATAGATAGTTATGCGGCTCACCATTCTTGTTGGCACAGAAATAGTTAGTGCGAATGGTTGATGTCATTGCATTTTTGTAACTTCGCAAGATGACATCCTCATCCAGGCTGGATACTGCATCCAGATGGGCATCCATTACCTCTCTCACCTTCGTTAATTCCTTATCTGCGGTGCCGGACGTTGGATCAAATTTCAGTTCAAAATATCGAATCAGGCTTTGCGTCATTGCAAGATTGGCAATGAGCGTATTGGTAATGTAGGAATCACTGAATGCATGACCGATTTGTTTGAGAAAACGACTGTAGGCGCGCAAAACAGAGACTTGCCTCCAGTTCAGGCCGGCTATCAGAACCAGGCGATTGAACTGATCATTTTCGGCATCGCCGCGCCAGATATTGGAAAACGCCTCTTCAAAGTCTTTGCGCTGATGTTCGGCATAGCGCTCCTCCGAGTGCCTCAGCGAATAATCATGCATCCAAATATAGTCATCGTCTGAACGCGTAATTTCATAGGGGCGTTCTTCCTTCACCCAAAGCCCCATGTTTTCGAGAACAGGCAGCACATCAGAAGGAGAAATCTGTTTCTTGAAACTGAACAGTTTCAATCGCATCTGCCTGTGGTCGGATTCCTGCAGTGTTCGAAAGAACGAAACAATCAGATCATTTCGTTCGCTTAGAGCAGACAGCTTCTCAAGATCTGCTGCAGTGACCCAAGGCGAGTAATCTTCCTTAAAGCTTGCGCTGAATGCATTCTCAAAGTTTCTTAAATACTGCGTACCTAAGTCTTCTCCGTAGCGCTCGATCGTCGCCTGATGAAGTGAGTCGCGCCAGGTCGTCGCAGCGTCTTGAACCCGTTGCTGAATTTCCTCCAGGCTGACATTGGGCTGACTGTCCTTGTCAACATAGATGGTGTACTCAATCCGCGCCAGTACCGAACCTGAAAAGGTGGCAAAGAACTCTGAAGACTTCCCTTTGAGAGACTCCATCAGAATACCCTCAATCTTGACGCGTAGCTCGCGACCGAATAACTCGTGTGGAATGTAAACTAGCGCTGAGTAGAAGCGTCCGAACGGTTCCCGTCTGAGAAAAAGTCTTACCCGATTTTTTTCCTGCAGTTCCAGAGTGCCAGCGACATCTTCGAAAAGTTCATCGACTGAAATTCTGAATAGTAAGTCGCGAGGATAGTTGTCGATGATATTCGTCAAAACGCGAATGCTGTGAGTTGTTTCTGGAAATCGACTGCGCTGAAGTACAAGTTTGATTTTGGTGCGCAATAGAGGAATCAGACTGGCGCTTCCGTTGTACGCGGTTGAACTGAATAGCCCAGCAACAGCTCGAATTCCAGTGAAATTGCCTGCCGCTGAGAATTTTGGAATAACGATTACATCCAGATAGGAAGCACGATGGATAGGTGAATGGGTATTTGCTTTGGTAATGATGATTGACTGGTCTTTGGCTTTAGCGACCAACGCATCAATCGGCAAAACGGTTCTAAGGTCATCGTAATCCCGAAATATGCCAAGAACAGACTTTTCATTCAAAGTCATCTTGCCATTCTTTCTCCAATTTATTTCGCAGTATCCAAATAACGAGAAATTTCCAGCTGCCAGCCAATTGCAGAACTCTGCATAGTCTTCCAAATCCGTATTGTCTGAGCGATTTTTCTCGTTATCAAGGTTCTTCGAAGCCTCTTTCATTTTTACGCGCATCGGGCGCCAGTCCTCGACCGCAACTTGAATGGTCTTTAGAACTTTACGCAGGCGTTTTTCAATTTCAACAAAATCACTCTCGTCGGCAGGTCGGTCAAATTCAAAGTGAAGAAACGATTCAAATACTCCGTCGAGAAAATCAGCATTCAGAGGCGCTGCAATTCTTTGCAGTTTGCCGGATGCGTTTCTCTTCACAGCGAATACGGGGTGAACAACGTGGTGAACCTTACACCCTACCTGGTTTAACACCATCGAAACGGAGTCCACTAGAAATGGACGGTCCAGAGTTACGATTTCCAGAACGGCGAATTTTGAGCGCCACCCATCGCGTTCGACATCGGGAAAATAGAGTCTGATTTTGGTTTCATCCAACTGTCGGGTTTTGCACAACTCAAAGTGCGCAAGTGCGGCACCTCTTAAATCAAACACGTCTCTTTGATTTAGTTCTTCGTAAGCAACACCGTAGTAGTAAGATCGAATGAAATCAGAAAATTGACTGTCACTAATACGCAACACGCTGCTATCATCGCTAACCAGCCTGTTGATCAACGCTTCGGTTTGATGTGAGTGCAGGATAGACATGGAATCCTCCCTAGGTCTAAATCCAAACTATGCGTTCAATATACATTTTTGAACAAAGCAACTTTAGAGTGATTGGTCTTCTAGTGTATCTTGTGTTATAGGTGCGCCAAACGGATGCAGTCGATTAATCAATCACTCAATTTTTGACTTTTGTAAACTGTGATCATCTTCTGTTTAGCGGTCTGCCTAATCCTTTGTCGCACAACGATAAATTTGACTACTCCGATTTCGAAATTGTGTGCAGAGGTCAATCAGGCGATAACCGATTGGATATTTCTGACCAAAGGGTGTTGTCGCTGGACTGTGTAAGCAGCTGCTTGCATTGCAGATTCTGAGCACTGGTGAGTCTAGGTCAGAAAACTCCAGTAGTTTTTGAACTGAACAAGGCGCATAACGTCACCAATCAGAGTTCCCGAATTTCCTCGTGTACCTTTGATTATCCACACCAATTCCAACTAGATTCAACGATGTATTGGTGTGAAAAGTGCACAAGAAAATTACCGTTAAACCGAATATTGTTATAATATACGCTAAATAGTATAGTTTCAAAATATACGCTCAGTAGTATATCAATAGAGGACAAAATGGAAAAAGTGATTCGCAGTAATCGGGATCTTGGAGCAGTGATCCGCCTCGCACGTAAACAAAGGAAACTGAGACAACTTGATGTTGCCAGGAAAGCTGCCGTAAGGCAAGCATCGATCGCAGATATGGAGAACGCTGCAACAACTGCAAACCTCAACACTATTACCAAGGTATTGTCAGCACTGGATCTGGATCTTGTTGTTGTTCCGCGCCGGACAACCGAATTTGACCCTATGGAGTATTGATCGTGGGTCGAAATCGTCAAAGACGTGTTTTAGAGGTATACATCGGCAAAAGTAAAGTCGGGCAGTTAATCCGCATCCCGAACGGTGTTGTTTTATTTCGCTACGACTTGGACTGGCTGTCGTCAAATCTTGCATTTCCGATATCTTTGTCGATGCCGCTGTCAGACCGGGCTTGGTCTGGAGGCAGTGCGCTTCACTATTTTGACGGGCTATTGCCGGATAGTCATGCGACGCGACAAAAGATCGCGACGCAGAAACAGGCCGAAAGTACTGATACATTTGACTTGCTTGCTGTCATCGGACGGGATTGTGTTGGAGCGCTTAAAATCCTACCGGAAGGCCACGATCCGGGCGATCTGACAATAATGAGTTATCGTCCAGTGAACGAAAACGAGATTATTGCTCGATTAGCTTCCTTGCACATTAATCCGCTTGGACTTGATCTTGATGAAGATGACTTTCGTATTTCGATAGCTGGCATACAAGAAAAGACAGCTTTTCTTTGGGTTGACAATCAATGGCAGTTACCGCTCGGGTCGACTCCAACTTCTCACATTTTTAAACCCGCGATAAAGGAAAGTCCGACAGGTGCCGATTTCTCCGATTCATCTTGGAATGAATGGTTGTGCCTGACACTTTGCCGTGCATTTGGACTTGAAGCCGCAAAAGCCGATGTGCATCATTTTGATGACAAACCTGTGATTGTAGTGGAACGATTTGACCGAGTTTGGCGGGATGATGTACTTTACCGGTTACCCCAGGAAGATTTATGTCAAGCCTTGGGTTTCCCTCCAAATCAAAAATACCAAAGCGATGGAGGTCCCGGTATGAAAGAAATTTTCAATCTCCTCAATAGCACAATTGCTCCGTACGAGGATCGACGAACTTTTCTAAAGTCGAAAATATTGTTTTGGCTGCTAGCTGCTATTGATGGTCATGCCAAAAACTTTTCTATCTTCTTGGCACCGGCAGGTTTTAGATTGGCACCGCTATACGATGTGATGTCTGTTGCTCCATATCCGGAATTCCCAATACAAAAGACGAAAATGGCGATGTCGTTTGGCGATGAAAGGTACTATCGCTTGAGCCAGATTCATCCTCGGCACTTTCGTCAGACAGGTAAGAACGCAGGTATGCACGCACAGGACACGGACGATATCCTGTCTGAACTGATTGATCGAAAGGACAAAGCAGTCGCTGAGGCAGAAGCACTCGCAGTTAAAACTGGAGTACCGAATTCAACAAGCGAACCGATTTTCGATGGTTTGATGAAGCGATTCGCGATCATTGAAGCCGACCAAATTCAACTGTGTACAAATGATTAATAAAACGCACACCGAATATTGTTTGTGATGAGGCGTTTTTTGAATTCAACGTACTCGGTTCAGTTGCATCACTTTTCCCTGTGGCAGTCCACGGGTTTAATTTTTTTTTGATTGAAAGAAGTCATGACATCAAAATTTCCAACCGAGATTCCTCATGTCCATAATATCTGTTCAATTCCAGTCCGTTCATCTCGGAATCATCTCATGATAAATAGATCACTTCTTTTGTTTATCGGTGTACTCTTCATTGGATTCTCGCAGGTTTCATTGGCACAAACCTGGCAGGGTCATACCATTCTTTTTGAGTCCAGCAATTGCGATGTCCGAACATCAGGTGCGACAGTGTTGCGTTGTGTTGGCACCAGCGGGCGGGAACAGATGAATCAACTCTCTACACTGATTTTTCACTGCTTTCTAGGAAACCTGTCTTTGACTCTTGGACATGCTGCAGTCAATAGTGATGTGACAGATTACCGATTTGAAGACAATCAAGGACGAGTAGCACACGGAGATGATCAAACTAAAGATTCTAAAGTACGCACAGGATTTTCGGATCCGAATAGTTCAGTTCCTCGCTGGATCTTCCGAAATATGACTGACGCAGACCACATCAGCAAGCTTTCCTACTATCTCAATGCGATGGAAGTTCGAGGACAGTTTGAGTTTTCAGCTGACGATCAACAATCATTCAAAAGATTTCTTGAATTTTGCCGTGTCAATCGCAAACTTAATTCCGAAAAGTAAATATTTTCAAGAGAATGTGAAAAAAAACTTGAAATAGCGTTTAATTTAGTGCATTCTTTTCGATGCTTTCGGTTACAACCCCGAGCTAAGGCTTGCAAGAATGAGCATCACATTCGAATCAGGACTACACAGTTACAGTCCAAAGCCAACGGGAGATCAAAATCCCGAACCGGTACCACATGTTCTGGCACCGGCTGCAACTGGTGTTGATCAATTTATCAATTCTCACGGTGGTGATATCGATCGTATCTTTGGTGAAGCCGGAGTAGACCCCAACTGCATCGGTAATCCGATTATCGGAATGTGCCTGAAGTCATTTTGTGGCCTTTTTGAATCTGCATCAAGCAATACGCAGAACGACAATTTTGGTTTGTGGTTCGGCAACCAGTTCCAGCCCGATGATTTAGGACTCTGGGGCTATGCGGCGATCTCCTCCCCTACTCTGGGAAATGCTCTGGACAATTTGATTGACTTGTTCCGGTATCACCAGCAGTGCTCAATGCTGAGGCTGACTGCTTCGAATACCAACTCCTATCAACTTGAATACCAGGTTCGAGATCCGAACATTGTTCAGCGCAGACAGGACGCTGAGTTATCGCTTGGAATGTTTTTCAATCTAATCCGCGAATGTATGGGAAAAGATTGGCATCCTGAAGAAGTCTACTTTGAGCATCCAAAGCCCGAAAACAGCAAAGAACACGAAAAGGCTTTCGACGCACCGGTATTCTTTAACCAGAAATTCAATGCGATTGTTTTCGACCCAATGATTCTTGAGAAATCGATGCCCAAGGCGGATTTGAAGCTGATGGCAATTACAAGAGCGTGTCTCGAGTCTTTGCATACCAACACGTCAATGAATCAGAATCTGACTGACAAGATTCGGAATCTAATTCGGATCAAGTTGTCAGAAGGTTATCCTTCGCTGGAGTCGATTGCAGAAAGCCTATATATGAGCACGAGTGCAATTCAGCGAAATCTTGCCTGGGAAGGTCTCTCTTATACCGAACTTGTTGAGGAAGTCCGTAAAAGTCTGGCAGAGATGTACTTCAAACAACGTAATCTTTCTCTGTCTGAAATAGCATATCTGCTAGGATATTCCGAACTCAGTGCTTTTAGCCGTGCATTTCGTCGCTGGACTGGACTCTCGCCGCGAGATTTTCGAGGTCGAAATCTGGATTCTTAAGCTGATTCTCTCAGCCAAGCTAATTCTTTGGGGCGCCAGGATGGCTACAATATTTTGGCTACGAGAATGAATTTATAGTGTTCTTTCTTGATTGGACTTAATCCAACAGATTGACCACCATGCATCGAGGTGCGTAGTATCAATCTGGCTTGCCGGCCCTCAATCTTCTAACAACCAGAACAATCAGAAACGCGATCAGCAGGAATCCTGTCGCACCACCCATGGTT
>CAZYSR010000305.1:0-5788 GCA_964649525.1 uncultured Gammaproteobacteria bacterium | reverse complement strand
AATGGAATCATTTGCGATACGCGGTAATGCGATGCGGTTAAATGGAATCGATGCTGAACTGTTGTTGCCAGATCAGATTCGACAGATGGTGCCGCACCTTGATTGTTCTCAAACAACTCGCTATCCAATATTCGGTGGGCTGTTGCAGGAACGGGGAGGTACTGCACGACACGATGCGGTTGCCTGGGGATATGCCCGAGGTGCTGATGCGCTCGGAGTCGATATCATTCAAAACTGTGAAGTGTCCGGAATTCGTGTTAAGGACAACCGTGTGGTCGGTGTTGACACAAACCGAGGCTCGATTGATGCTCCAAAAGTGGGCTTAGCAGTAGCGGGAAATTCCGGTCGACTGGCCGCTATGGCAGGACTTAAACTGCCGATCGAATCTCACGTGCTGCAGGCAATGGTGACTGAACCACTCAAGCCAATTATTCACACAGTGGTGACTTCTGGTGCTTCGCATGTTTATGTAAACCAGACCGACAAGGGTGAGGTGCTGTTCGGCGGTGACCTCGACCTTTACAATTCATACGCCCAACGCGGCAATCTGCCGAGAATCGAGTATGTCGTACAGTCAGTTCTGACTCTGTTTCCCTGCTTGCGGAGAGTGCGTCTCATGCGTACCTGGGGCGGTGTTATGGACATGTCAATGGACGGAAGCCCGATCATTGGTAAGTTGCCGATTGATGGGATGTACTTTAACGGTGGCTGGTGTTATGGCGGCTTTAAAGCCACCCCGGGTTCTGGATGGTGTTTTGCCCATACGATTGCGAATGATGAACCGCATGAACTGAATAAAGCACTTAGCCTTGAACGATTCGAGACTGGTGCGCTGTTGGACGAAAAGGGCAGTGGCGCATTTGCATTTTCCCACTGACTGTATAGACAGAATACAACAACGGCCCACGTATGCTATTGATTCCTTGTCCCTGGTGTGGTAAGCGGGCTCAAACCGAGTTCACTTACCGCGGTGATGCGACTGTTGAGCGACCTGACCTGACAGACAGCGATTCTCAATGGTATGACTACGTTTACACCCGGGATAATCCCCGTGGTGAGCACACCGAGTGGTGGCACCATACCGGCGGCTGTCGAAAATGGTTCAAGGTGCGTCGCAATACCTGGACTCACGAAGTGATATCAAGCGAACCTCCGGTTCGAGACTAACGCGCACACGAACTGATAAGACAAATGGGTGCTTTTCGAAATTCTTCTGGCGGTACATTGGATCGAACTCAACGGATTGGGTTCCGGTTTGACGGCAAGCAATACTCTGGATTTCAAGGCGATACGTTGGCCTCAGCACTGTTGGCAAATGGTGTGCGAGTGGTGGGACGAAGCTTCAAGTATCACAGGCCACGCGGTGTATTCGGAATGGGTGTTGAAGAGCCCAGCGCAATGGTGCGTTTACGTACTGGAGCGAGAGCAGAACCTAATGTCCGGGTGACCGAAGTTGAACTTTTCGATGGCCTGGAAGCGCATTCCCAGCATTGCTGGCCTTCTGTAAACTTTGATCTTGGTGCCATCGCTAATGTCATGTCACCCTTGTTGCCCGCTGGCTTCTACTACAAGACCTTTATGTGGCCAGCGACCAAGTGGATGTTTTACGAACACTTTATTCGCAAGGCAGCGGGGCTTGGCAGTTCAGCAACTGAACCTGACCCGGACAACTATTCAAGGTCCTATGAGTTTTGTGATGTTCTGATTGTTGGTGCTGGGCCTGCCGGATTGTCTGCTGCATTGTCAGCGGCCTCTAGTGGTGCCAAAGTAATGCTGGTGGACGAAACGCTGGATGGCGGTGGCAGGCTGCGATTCGATGACGAAGTGATCAATGACGGACCTGCGGACAAGTGGTTGAATGAGACACTGCGTGAGCTATCGAAAATGCCGAATTTTGAATTTCGATTTCGAACAACTGCTTTCGGTTACTATGACCAGAATATGGTCGTTGCCCTTGAACGGGTTTCAGACCACTTGCCAGAACCAGAACCGGGACAGGTCCGTCAGCGCGTTGTACAAATTCGAGCAAAGCAGGTGGTTCTCGCCAGCGGTGCGATCGAACGTGCGATTCCTTTTGGATACAACGATAGGCCGGGAGTCATGCTGGCATCAGCAGTACGAGGTTATGCTCTGAAGTATGCCGTGGCTTGTGGCAGGCGAGCTGTGGTGTTTACCAATAATGACAGTGCCTATGCGACCGTCGCTGCACTTCACGCAGTCGGTGCTCAAGTTGTTGCAGTAGTTGACTCTCGTACACATTCTCCAGGCAAGCGAGCACTTGAGCAACTTGGTGATGTAAAGTTGATTCAGGGCTCAGTTGTGATGAAAACCAAAGGTTTGCGCTCGGTACAGGCGGTCGAAATTGGACAGATAGCCGATGAAGATGATTCGCCAAAAAAATCGCACACGATTCGATGTGATTTGGTGTGTGTATCTGGTGGTTGGACTCCGACGGTACATTTATTTTCACATGCCCAGGGAAAACTAAAATTCGACGATTCCATCGGTGCCTTCGTTCCGGGAGCTGACATTCCAGCATTGCATGTCGTTGGCAGTGCAAACGGTGAGTTTTCACTTGCAGCATGTCTTCGGCAGGGTAGTGATGCGGGAATTGAAAGTGCAAAACACGCGGGACATGAATTGACTGCATCAGTCTCATTACCGACCGCACCGGAAGAATCCGTAGGCGACATGGAACCTTTATGGTGCGTGCCGCGAACGGGGAGTAGGGTCAAGCGATTTGTCGACATTCAAAATGATGTCACAATTGATGACATTGAACTTGCGCACACGGAGGGTTTTGTTTCAGTTGAACATCTCAAGCGATATACCACGCTTGGCATGGGTACTGATCAGGGTCGAACCAGCAACATCAATGGATTGGCCAACCTGGCGCGGCTACGAGAGGCAGAAGTTCCCGAAGTTGGACATACGACATTCCGTCCGCCATACACACCTGTATCGCTAGGTGCGCTGGCTGGAATTGACTTTGGCGAGCATTTAAGCCCTGTAAGGCGCACGCCACTTCACCAATGGCATGAACGCAATCATGCTCACCTGCAAAATTCCGGCGTATGGAAACGTCCAGCGTACTATCCTCGAACAGGTGAAAGCGTACAGGATGCGATCTTGAGAGAAACCAGGCATGTAAGGGAGAAAGTCGGGATTACAGATGTTTCTTCTTTGGGAAAAATCGATGTTCAAGGACGTGATGCGGCAGAATTTTTGGAGCGAATCTACATCAATCGATGGAAATCTTTGCAGATTGGCCGCTGCCGGTATGGACTGATGCTGAGAGAGGACGGGTTTGTGTTTGATGATGGGACTTCGACCCGCCTGTCGGAAAATGAGTTTTACATGACGACCACAACTGCGAACGCCGGACCGGTCCTGGAGCACATGGAGATCTATGCACAGACCGTGTGGCCGGATTTACATGTTCACCTTACCTCGATTTCCGACCAGTGGGCTGGAATGGCACTTGCCGGTCCATTTAGTCGAAATGTTCTGAGCTCTGTGATCGGTGAGCAGGCGGCGAGTAATGAGAACCTGCCATACATGGGTGTCATTAAAGCAAGAATTGCTGATGTGTCGGTTCTGGTTTTTCGTGTGAGCTTTTCTGGTGAACTTGGGTACGAAATTCACATGCCTTCCAAACAGGCCGAACTGGTTTGGGAGACGGTTCTGGCCGCGGGACAGGAATGGGATATTGCTCCTTATGGTTTGGAGGCAATGACCATTCTTCGTATTGAAAAAGGCCATGTTGTTGCTGCAGAACTAGACGGTCGTACAACAGCAGCCGATTTGGGATTTGAGCGAATGATGAAACCTGATGGCGACTATGTTGGCAAACGGCTGGCTGAAAGAAGTGCTTTAACAGCTAATGGACGAAAGCATCTGGTAGGCATCAAGTCCATTGACAACAGTCCAATTCCGCGCGGTGCCCAGATTATTGCTGAACCCAGTGGCGGAAAGCCTGTGCAGACTTTTGGACAGGTCACTTCTGCGTGTTTTAGCCCTCACCTTAACCGAGAAATTGGTCTCGCACTTATCAAGGATGGGCGCCTGATTTATGGAAAAACAATGTATGCCGCCTCACCCTTGACTGGACGAGAAGTATCGGTTGAGATCGTACATCATATCTTTTTTGATCCCGAAGGTGAACGAGTCCGTGGCTAATCGAAAATCAATTCCAAGTGTCCTTGTACTTGAGATTGAATTCAGCCTGCTTTATCAGGTGCATGGGCTGACAACTGAAGGTTGTGGTAATCGCCTGAACGAATTTGGAGTTCATTTATTGCCAGTCTATGGAAAATCGGTAGCAGGTGATGATTTCGAAATACTAAGCAATGGCCCGGGAATGTGGATGGTTCAGTCGCGAAAAAGAGATAGCGAATCCACATTGGTGCGCTTGCGTGAATTGCTGGCTGACACAGACGCAACCGTTACAGATCTGTCGTCTGCAAGATTGACTGTTCAAGTGTCAGGCGTTTCAAGTCGGATGTTTCTAAAGAAAGGTTGCCCAGCTGACATCGACTCTCTGGAATCAGGTGACGTTATTTCGAGCGTTATCGGTCATTTGGGTGCAACCATTCATTGCATGGGCGACGATTTTACCGTCTATATATTGCAGAGTTTTGGGACCGATTTCTGGGAATGGTGTAGTCTGAGCGCAATGGAATTCAACATGTGAACGAAGCTCGCTTCAGCTCAATGATTTACATTGGGATTTCGAGAACCGATGACTTGCCAAGTCGAGCACTGAATTCAATGCTCTGAAAAAAGGAAAATTTCCCTTTCAGTTCGCTGTTTGCCCCTCGCTATCAACTTTCCTGATAGGAGTTGCTACCGTCTACTGCACCGGGTGGCACGTTTTACAGCTTCAATCTTTGCCAGTAGGCCCGGTTATAGATCTTGAAATTTGATCTAGCAAATGGCGTGACAGAGTCGAAAAGTCGGTGTGAGCTTTTGCGAAGCTGGCATCTTTGAGAAGTATTGCAGA
The DNA here is from genome assembly GCA_964649525.1 of uncultured Gammaproteobacteria bacterium. GTDB lineage: Bacteria > Pseudomonadota > Gammaproteobacteria > Arenicellales > JAJDZL01 > JAJDZL01. The sequence continues at coordinate 786 of CAZYSR010000305.1, read as the reverse complement.
TTGATTGTGTCAGTATCTGGAATATCCGTACTGCTAAACCCACAGTCAAGGACCAACTCAGACAATTCATCTGGAGCAAATTCTGTGAGAATCGGTTCTCCGCGCCTTGCAACGAATTTCGCTGACTTTTGATGTGCCACTACCCACTCGCTTGGTACTTGGTCAAGCACAACACGAAAGTCGAAAAATAAAGCTGAGCCTTTTGCCGAGTTATCAACAACACTCTGCAAAGTTTGCATGATGGTTTCGAGCGGAAGGTAATAGGTTACTCCAAACCAAGAGAAGGCGGTTGGCTTGGAAGTGTCAAAGCCATTCTCTTTCAGGGCTGTAAAAAGTGGCACTTCGTTCAGATCTGAATCGACATAGCGTACGTTTTTAGGTGTCGGGATGCTAAATTCAGCCATTCTTCTAAACTTTTCGTTTTGCGTCCCGGGTTGATCGAGTTCAAACACTGTCAATCGATCTTCCAGATCCGTTCTTCGCATCGCAAAAGAATCGTAACCTGCGCCAATAATCACATATTGCTCCACGCCTTGTTCAATCATTGAATCAACAATGTCCTCACAATATCGTGCTCTGGTTGCAATCCACGGTGCCAGGGGGAGAATATCCCTAAGCATAAAATCGATCACAAACCAGCTTAAGAGCTTGGAACCCAAGATCCTTCTCCAGCCGTTACCGCAAAATTGAATTGCGAATGGGTCTACGAAAATAGGCGGATTGTAGATTTTCAAGTGGCGAGCCCGAACTGCTGCGACGAGATCTGCTGTTTTACTAGGTTTTGAC
>CAZYSR010000304.1:0-2038 GCA_964649525.1 uncultured Gammaproteobacteria bacterium | reverse complement strand
CTTGTTTTCTATCATACTTATCCAATGAATGCTATGTTGATTGCGTTGGATTGGCTGGCGAACGCATCTAGTGCGAACGAAAGGTACTGGATTAATTTGTTGCTTTTGCAGACACTAACTGTCTTTCAGCAGCATAACCAGAAAACTGGTTGACTCATCTTCAGGAAACTTGACATGGCAAGCGGACTGGGTATCCCGCAAATACACATCGACGTTCTCGCAATCGGGCATTGCGTCGAGCGCGTCTAACAGGTATCGGTAATTTATCTGGAACACGTGTTTTTCCGCATTCTCTTCAACACTCATTGTGTGTTCAACTTTCTTCTGAACGATGTCGGCCCGAATATCCAGTCGACCGCTACTCACATCTACTTTGGCTGCAATTCGCCCTTTGTTTGGATCCCGTTGCGACATGCCCAGAATACCAACCGTCCTCAAGCCATTGGCAAGTTCTTCTCGGTCTGCACGAAACGCCAGTTCCAGATCTCCCGGTACTGCCGCGCGCCAATCCGGAAATGCGCCTTCCAGTAGCTTTGAAGTAAACGAGTAGTAAGGTGTTGATACCTGAATGTGAGTGTTCTTGATTTTTACCGTAACTCTTGAAGTCAAGGTTCCCAGAACATTACTGAGTTCAAGCGCAGTTTTCCGCGGTAGCACAGCACGGTGTCGAAAAAAAGCATCGCCAATTTCTTTATCCAGGTTCGTTTCGCTGATTGCCAGGCGATGACTGTCAGTCGTGACCGCACGTACTGAAGTATTCGAAACCTCCAATAAGGTGGAATTCAAATACATACGCGGTTCGTTGAGACCCATTGCATGCTCCGTCCGCTTGAGAATACTACGTAATGCAAACCGATCAATATCAAACTGCAGTGCCCACTCATCTTCACCAACATTTAGGTATGGAAAATCGTCCGGATCCAGTAATGTTTCGGTAAATGCGTTCTTGAAATCCTCCGATGCATCCCCATTGGCTTCGGACGGAGTACCCGCTATAGACGTATCAATGTTCTCAACCACCAAATCCCTGTTGCTACGAAAAAAACTGAGCCGACTGCCATTTCGCTGACGTCGACAGTACTCCAGCAACAACTGTGCTGAGCAGACAAACTTGCCTTCCGCAGCAACATCGACGTCGACAATTCGCTCGCTGGCTTCCATATCAATGTTGGAACCCCACAGTCGAATACCCTCACTATTTGATTCAATCAATACCTGCGACAGGATCGGAATTGTTGGACCGGAATCAATGACCGATGAAACTCGTGTTAAAGGATCAATAATCGCATCTTTTTCAATCAGGAATTGCATGGTAACCAATAAAGTTGTTTATAAAATATTTCTTTTTTTGTTAGGCTTGCCAATTGTGTCAAAAACCTCAATACTCACCTGTTATCAATGAGATAGAGAGCAGAAATCTGTGAAGAAAATGGTGAAGAAACTGTGGAAGAATGTGGATGGATTTCAACTCGAACAAAATCCGTATCTAGTTATTCACATTTGTTAGCAAATTATACACTTATTCCTTGTCAATAAAGAAATTTCCGTTAAATTTCAAGCACAAAAAGAGATGAAAGATCTTTGGGATGGATGCTTGGCCATTCCATCGAAGCCGTGCGTCAGGAAAGCCACTTCTGGAGTAGTTGAACTGATCAATTACCGTCTGAATTGGTCCTGCAGGTTTTCGTATTCTTCCCTGAATCGAATATCTTTCATTCGCGCTTTGACTCTCTTTTGTGCATGAATAATCGTTCCATGATTTCTGCCCCCGAAAGCTTTGCCGATCTCAGGCAGGCTGTTACTGGTGAACTCCCGCGCTAAGCTCATAGCAACGTGACGCGCTAAAACCAGATCGCCTCGCCTATTGCTGGAGAGCATGTCTGAATGTCTGATACCATAAAAGTGTGACACAGTTTGTTGTATGAATTCTACAGTGATCGGTCGCGCATCATATTCCAGAAAATCTGCCAGCTGTTCCCTGACAAATCCAACCGTAATATCTTTTCCTGTGAGTCGGTGTGTGGCTGCCAGTTTATTG
>CAZYSR010000303.1:0-3789 GCA_964649525.1 uncultured Gammaproteobacteria bacterium | reverse complement strand
GTGATGGAAGCGATTCAGACTTACGGAGTGGTACCTGGAACAAGAGCGGTGCTGTTCACCAACAACAGCGGTGCCTACGACATTCTGCCGTATCTGCAAGCAGCAGGTATTGAACTGGCCGCTATTGTGGATACTCGTAGTGATGTTGAATTGGATAACGTTATTGGGACGTATGATTCAGGTGTTCAGGTGCTGCAGGGCACTTCTATCCAGTTGGCGATACGTGCAGGTAAGCGAGTCAGGGGTGTTGTGGTCCATGCTCAGGATAGCTCCGGCAAAGAGAAAGTGGGCAAGATCGAATGTGATCTGGTCTGCGTTTCAGGTGGCTGGAATCCCAGCGTTCATCTCTTCTCTCAATCGCGCGGGACTCTTCGCTATGATGACAATATTGCATCATTTGTTCCAGACCAGGCGATTCAGGCGACACTCTGCGCGGGTGCCATAACTGGTGAAATGTCTTTGGCAGGCAGTCTGAAATCTGCGGTGCAAATTGGGTCGAAGGCATTGTCAAAAATTGGGATTCAGGCGGCACCGATTTCGATTCCAGAGGTGACAAACAGCGATTACACCGATTATCAAGTCGATACGTTCTGGAGTTCAACTGCCGGCTATAAACGCGTCAAGGCATTTGTCGATTTTGCAGGAGATGTTACCGTTTTCGATTTGAAACTCGCCATTCAGGAAGGGTTTGATGAGATTGAGCACCTGAAACGTTACACAACCACAGGCATGGGACTCGATCAGGGAAAGACAGCTAATGTCAATGCGGTCGGGATTATTGCTTTTCACCTGGATTGCCATCCATCAGAAGTTGGCACGACAACTTTTCGACCGCCCTACACGCCGGTTGAATTTGGCTCGATTGCCGGCAGTCAGGCGGGTGATGCGGTGTTACCTTACCGCCATACACCGATGACGCGTTGGCACAGAACGCACGGCGCGGTGATGTACGAAGCAGGAGCCAGATGGCGACGTCCTGGTTATTACCCAAAGGAAGGCGAGTCCATGAATGAAGCGATCAATCGCGAGTGTTACGCGGTAAGAAATCATGTTGGAATTTACGATGGTTCACCACTCGGTAAATTTGTCATTCGGGGCGAGGATACTGAGAAACTACTCAATCTCATCTATACAAACAGCTTTAGCGGATTGGAACCGGGTCAGGGCAAATACGGGGTGATGCTCAATGAAGAGGGGCTGGTTTTTGATGATGGCGTAACCTTTCGAATTGATGATGATCAATACCTTTTGTCCTGTTCTACTGGCGGTGCACCAGCGGTAGAGCGGAAGCTCGACAAGTTAGTTAATGTTGAGTGCCCTGAATTGAATGTGATCATCACACCGGTCACCTCTCAGTGGGCGAACGCGACGGTCTGCGGGCCTTTGGCAAGACAAATGCTTCAATCCACAGAGTCAGACATCGATTGGTCACGAGAAGCCCTGCCATTTATGCATGTCGTGGAAGGCATCATTGCCGGGATGCCAGTCAGGGTGTTTCGGGTCAGTTTCACTGGGGAGCTGAGTTTTGAGATCAATACGCCTTCGGGGTACGGGCTTAAACTTTGGAAGTATCTCATCGAAGTCGGACAGAATTGGGACATCTGTCTGGTTGGGTCGGAAGCCAATCACGTCCTTCGAGTCGAAAAAGGATTTTTGTCTCTGGCTCATGAGGTTGACGGGACAGTCGATCCAATTGACTTGGGACACGGCTGGATTGTGAGCAGGAAAAAGAAGGACTTCATTGGCAAACGCTCAATGGAGATTCGTCGACAGAACCAGCCAGTTCGGCAGGAACTCGTGGGTTTACTACCCAAAGACTCGAAGCAAATTATTTCGGAAGGAGCACCCATTGCACCGGCGGACAAACAGGCTTTGTCAGAGGGGTTTGTTTCTGCCTGTGTCTGGAGCGGGGTCTTGGAACGCACGATTGCGCTAGGAGTACTAACGGACGGGCGTTCCAGAATTGGCGAGACAGTACTTGCTTGGGATCAAGGTGAATCGCTACCTCTAGAAGTCACACGCCCTATTTTCTATGATGCTGAAGGAATAAGGCTGAGGATGTGAACATGGGATACTCGGTAGAAATCACGCCCATGGATCAAGAAGCCATGTTTGATGTTCGGTGCATCACGCCGATACTGGATGACTTTGTTGCACGTTTCAGCATGGCGGAATCCCCGGACACTAATGAATTCTTCTCATCCGTAGACTTTAATATTCTCAGGCTCGGGCCAAGACGGATACTGATCCAGTCTTCACTTAATGAGGAGTATCAGATTGAACACAGGGCGGTCACTTGCAATAGCGACCCGCAGAATCTGAGTGTTGTCAATGTTTCAGATCTATATCTTGGAATCCAACTTGCTGGCACTGATACGCTGGAAGTTCTGGCGCATACAGTTCCACTCAATCTTCACAAGTTTGCAATTGGTGAAGCAACTTCAACTGCAATATTCTCAATTGCAGGTATCGTTACGCGCGCTGCCGAAGAATCGTTCTTACTTTATTTTGATCGAAGTTATTTTGACTATGTATGGTACCGTCTCCATATCTGTGGACTCAAGAATCTGAGCGGCCACGGCTACATTCATTCCATACCCGTATACGAATAACAGCTATCCTTCAATTCTGATTTGAAAATGTCTTCGACGATACTGTTTGATTATGATGGGGTGCTCGTTGACTCTATCGAAGTATTTTCGGAAGCTGTCAACGTAGCCGGTCGAAAACTAAAGCAACCTGTTGCGTTTGTACCGGACGACCTGCGCAATATCAAACGCATGTCAATTTCAGAGATTGTGGAAGCCGCAAATGTTGACCCTAATCTTTCACAAGAGTTCGTCGTTGAAATTGATCGGGCACTTTTTGATCGATACAATCAGATCCAACTTTTCCCAGAAATTGCCAAGATCGTTCAACAGCTGAGAGAAGTTGCAAAACTTGGGATTGTCTCAGCAACCTCTGTAGCGGTACTTCAGAGAGTATTGGAACATCAAGGAATCAAGCAGCACTTCGATGAAATCGTCGGTGGGGATGTACCGGGCACCAAAGCACAAAAAATTCAACGCATTATTCTAAAGAACGGGTCCGATCAATCGCAGTCCTGTATGATTGGCGATACCGTCAGCGACATAGAGCAGGGCAAGGCAGCAGGAGTCATAACGATTGCGGTTAGTTGGGGCTGGCATGCGATCGAGTGGATACGAACCGCTCAGCCAGATTACGAAGCCCATCAACCGCAGGATTTAATTGACATTACCAGGCAGCATTTGCTGCCGAATCAGTTGACGCCAGACTCATTGAAACATATGGTGAATTGAAAATCAATGAAAGACAAAAAAACCTTACTCGCTCAGGCCAATCACTACATCAATCCGTCAAGCGGTGGCATAGTTCCGCCAATTGACCCGTCAGTTACATTCGCTCGCGATGATGATCTGGAGTTAATTGGAAACTATGTTTATGGACGCTACGCCAATCCTACCTATGAACAGCTTGAAGGGATCATCTGTGAATTGGAGGGTGGGGAGAAAGCGTTATTTTTTGCATCAGGTCTCGCAGCGATCGCTGCAGTGTTTGAGACCGTCAACATGGGTGAGCATATCGTAGCGCCGAAAGTGATGTATCACGGCACGGTCGACTGGTTAAAGCGGATATCCGAAAAACGCAATATTGAGTTGACTTTGTTTGATCCCTCTGACCCTACCAATCTAGCTCGCTCACTGATTCCTGGCAAAACAGCGATCGTCTGGATTGAGTCGCCCATTAACCCGTCGTGGGATGTAATTG
>CAZYSR010000302.1:0-3010 GCA_964649525.1 uncultured Gammaproteobacteria bacterium | reverse complement strand
TCTCCAGTTGCTGTCTAAAGGCAAAGCCATTGAACTACCTGAAGGTTATCACGATGTAGTCGAGCAAAGCAAGTCCGTAAAAGAAGCACTTGATAAAAACCCAGTCAATTTGGCTCCGTGCCATTGTGATCCACTTTGCGAGAACTTTCTCAAACAAGACAAGAAAATGTGGATTGTGGATTGGGAATATTCTGGAATGAATGATCCATACTGGGACCTGGGTGATCTATCAGTGGAAGCAAGCATGCCAGAAGAGGCAGAGATGGCTCTGCTCCAAGGATATTTCGGACGAGATCCTTCGGAAAGCGATGTAGGCAGAATGATTATGTACAAAGCACTGTGCGACCTGCTTTGGACCTTATGGGGACTCATTCAGTTCATGAATGAAAATCCGGTAGAAGACTTTTGGGCATACTCTATCGAGCGATTTACGAGATGCATTAATCTCATGTCAACAGAAGAATTCTCAAAACACATGAGTGCAATTCAATAATGACTCGTCTTACATAGCGATCATTGATTTTAAGGAAATGCGAATGCTAGATTCCAGAAGATGCATGAATGATGGGGAGATGGCTCCCCGGGACGGGATCGAACCGCCGACAAGATGGTTAACAGCCACCTGCTCTACCTAGCTGAGCTACCGGGGAATGGAATAGAAGACAACCGACAAGTGATCACTTATCGTCGGGCAAATTTTATTCTATTGTTTACACGTTCTGAATAGATTACGCTCGAATTTTTCGAATGTCTTTCAGGAAATATCGACGAGTGTCGTTCAATCACTTCATTTGACCAGTACAGGCAGATCAGGCATGCAAACAAATTTGAGGTGTGCATAGGATTCTCGTAGCGCCGCCTCAGCGCGTTCTGGAGAATCTGCAATTGAATAGATAAATCCTGGATATTTTCCACCTTCTGGCCAACGAACGAGCTTTTCTCCTTCCCGTAAATCCAGTCGAACTTCATAAATATTTTCAACGGACTGCGCTTTCGTAACACCCTCTACGCGCCTTAAGATACCATTTTCAGAAACTGGAATCATCAATACTCCCGCTGCCTGTTCAAGACTCAGCGTATCAATCGGTTGTCCTATCGCACGACAGATTACAAATTCCTCCAGACTTGACTGGGTTGCTAATTCAAAAATTCTACCGCAATCTCCACCGATCGAACGCGCAGCAATTTCCAGAATCCAAACCTTCTCATCGGATACTCTCACTTCTGCATGAATCGGTCCCATGCTTAAACCATGAGCATTACATCCCTTGAGAATGGATTTTCTGATTTGTTCCTGTACAGACTGAGGAAGACGCGATGGAGTTGTATAGTAGGTTTCCTCAAAATAGGGACCATGGAGTGGGTCAGGTTTGTCGAATATACAGATGACTTCCAAATCGCCTGCATGTAAATAACCTTCAAGCGCGTGTTCGGTTCCGTGAACGTATTCTTCTACCATGGCTTGTAGCGAATTTGGATGCTCGAACTCAGTATGAAGAATTCTTTTGATTCGTTCTAGCGCAGCAATCAACTCACTTTGGTTATCGGCTCGAATGACACCACGACTAGCAGACAAAGTCAGTGGTTTGGCAACACAGGGATATCGAATCTCTGTAAGTTGCTTATCGAGTCTTTCCTGTAAGTTGATTAGCTTGAAATCAGGAACAGCATCGATGCCAGAATCTTTCAAACTCTGACGTGAAAGATACTTATTGGATACTGTCTTGAGTGAATGAACCGAATTGTGCGGTAAATTGAGTTCAGCTGAGACTTCTGCTGCAAGTTCAACAAACTTCTCATCAGGAGACAGAACTGCCTGCACATCGTAGGCGACCAGCGATTCGCAAATAATCCGTTTCGCTTCGATCAAATTTGTAAACTTAACACGAATCCCTTGGTTGATCGCGGGGATGACATCAGCAAGCCCGTCTGAGATAAAAATAATTGATACGCCGTGTTTAGCAGCTGCAGTCAGATAAACTGACGCTCGGTAGCTGTGAACCGGTGCAATTAACGCAATGGATTCGGTTCTTGTCAACTGGCTGACAAGAAGAAGATGAGATTTTTTTCAGTGCTTAAACTGCTGCGCCGCAACCACCGCAGGAGCCTGTGCCTCCAACCGACTGAAAAACGTTATGGAAAACAAAGGTTGCCTGAATACCGTCATCAACGTAGTCGATTTCTGCACCTTTAAGGTATTGCATCGCAATCACATCTGCAAAAAGACGAAAATCTCCCCGATCCAATATGCGATCATATTCCGTCTCAGATTCTGCGTATGTCATGCCATAGTTCATTCCGCCGCAACCGCCTCCTGAGACATAAATACGAATACCGACTACTGATTCGTCTGTGGATTGAACGAGTTCCGACATCTTGTCGCCGGCTGCATCAGTAACGCGAATATCTGAATCTGTAATTTCTTTCTGAAAAGTCGCTAATTCCATGTCACTTCACAAGGATGATTTGAAGGGTAAACAGATTATAAAATATAAGGGTTAGTTCACTTGCACTCAAGTTCGCAGTTTGATAGATATTGCCTGAAGTCAGTAAACCCATTAACTGCGAGAAACTGAAACAGACTGGAATGAATTTCACTCAATCTAGACTCCGACCTTCAATTTTCCTTCATATAGATGTCCAGACTTGTTGATTGCTCTGTATTGAAGCAGAAAGCGGAAGCACTTGATACGCCTCCATATCCAGGTGAACTGGGTATTCGAATATTTGAGAATGTCTCTAAAGAAGGCTGGAAGCAATGGCTTGAGAGACTGGTTACAATCATAAACGAGAATCAGTTGGTCACCGGGGATCCACCAACCCACGCATTGATTGAACAACACATGCGGGGCTTTCTATTTGGCGAAGGTGATATGGGCCAGCTACCAGCAGGCTTTACCACTCAGCGAAAGAAGTAAAAGTTGGTGGGGTTGAAGAAAAACTTCAATAACATTAATTTTTTAAGGTTCAGCAATCTGCTCTAATTGTCTGTCTGAACACCTCCCTACTC
>CAZYSR010000301.1:0-6903 GCA_964649525.1 uncultured Gammaproteobacteria bacterium | reverse complement strand
CGGCTAGTCCGATTGACTCTTTCGCATTTGCACCGAGCGCGCCAAAACTCATGCCGGCTATGGTAATCGGAATTTTGAGCTCCAGGGGTCGCTTTGCAAACCGGTCGCCAATCACCACATCGGTATCACAGCGTTCGCGGTAGCCTTCAAGCGGGTAGCGCGACATGGATGCACCTAAGAACAACAGATCGTCAAACGTTGGAATTGATCGTTTCGCACCAAATCCACGGATTTCATAGACACCCTGATCTGCAGCTCGATGTATTTCTGCAAGCACATGGTCAGGAAACGTCGACGAGGGTCGAAGCGGTCTTGGGTCAAAATTCTGACGTTTCATTTCAGATGGCATCAGCGTTGTCGATATGAAAGTTGTAGAGTGTCCGTGCCGACCCGTAGCGGCGAAATTCCGCAGCTGAATAATGAAGCCCGGCGTTCTGTAACAGGATCTGAAGCTCCGTTTGGTGATCAGGTGTCATTTCTTTTTGGATGCAGTCTGAACCGAGACTGTCAATTTCACCGCGAATAAAAATATGCGCTTCATAAATTGAATCACCGAGATTGCCGCCACAGTCGCCGCAAACGACAAGCCGGCCAGTTTGTGCCATGAATGCGCCAAAATGACCGATGGAGCCACCTACGACGATGTTTATGCCTTTCATTGAGATACCACAGCGCGAACTGGTATTGCCCTTGATCACCAACAGACCTCCATGACCCGAGGCGCCTGCATACTGCGAAGCGTTGCCATCTACGACAACCTTTCCGGACATCATGTTTTCAGCGAGTCCCGGTCCAGCGTTGCCGGCGATGTGAATGCTAGCGTTTTTGTTCATGCCCGCACAGTAATATCCCACGTGGCCGTCAATGGTCACGTCGATTGCGTCGGTCAGTCCGACGGCAACAGAATGCGTGCCCTTGGGATGGGCGATGAGAAAATTTTCACCCTCCTCTCTGTCGGAATGATGCAGTGCTGCGTTGATCTCCCGCAGCGATTGAGTGGCCAGATCAAATTGCATTTTGAGTTCCGGCTTCAGAGTTACTACGCTCCCAGCTGTATATCTGTGCTGGAGCGGGCTCCCAAATATTGGAGTGCTTTGCATCTGGTAGGCGGGCTATGGCACGATATTCCGATGACATGGCTACCCAGTCATCGTTTTCCGCAAGAACCGCAGGTTTGCAGGCGATCGGATCGCGCAGAACTGAAAACCCGTTACTTGAGCCGATGGCAAATGTGTAGAAACCGTCAAGGTCCCGAATGGCAGACTTGAGTGCTTCGACTACTGATTCACCGAGTGACAGTCGCCAGGTCAGGTAACCTGCCGCCACTTCACTGTCATTGTCAGTCTGAAACTGGCCGCCTTGCCTGGTAAGGTAATTTCTGAGGCGATTGTGATTTGACAGTGAACCATTATGGACCAGGCACAGGTCAAGACCTGTGGAAAACGGGTGTGAGTGCTCAGTGGTCACTGCGCTTTCAGTTGCCATGCGGGTGTGCGCAACGGCGTGTGTGCCAGAAAAGTTCTTAAACCCGAATCGCTCTGCAACAGCTTTAGGATGCCCCATTTCCTTGTAAATTTCAATTGACTCACCGACGCTCATGATGCGCAGGTCCGGCCAATTACTGCGTATCCAGCGCTCGATTTCATCGACTGGTGCTGAGCTTGTCAAAATAGCATGGCTAGCATGTATTTCAAGATCAAATTCGAGATCAAATGCCTGGCTGACCTGAGCCGTCCGTGCTGGCCAGTCTTCATCTGAACTGGTGCTAAATAGTGATACTTTGGAACCTCCTTCTGGTGCCGGATTTCGGTAAATAGCGACGCCTGCACTGTCAGGACCGCGGTCACCCATTTCCTCAAGCATGTCTGAGACGAACTCACCAAGCCGCGATTCTAGTTCGGGTTTCTTGAGATATAGACCAACAATTCCGCACATGATTGTCTGAAAGCACTACTAGTTTGAATGGGCACACTGTACCGTTGCTACCCCTGCCCGCCGGGATAGAAAGTGTTAAATTCTATCTTAAATCAAGTATTCGAACGACACTAAACGGGAGATTTAAGACGATTTGAACGGAACCGATCAGGCGCAGAATTTTCCAGATGTCAGTACGTCCGAAGATATAACATTTGGTAGTATCCTAGTCTTGATCCATCAATTCGCACGACATTATCCGCCATGAATTTTATTGATGAAAATATTGAAGCTTATGCTGAAACACATTCAGAACGATCGTCTGAGCTGGTAACAGAAATCCACGACTGGACAGTTGAAAATTCCGACATGTCAAGAATGCTTTCGGGTGCACTCCAGGCAGCTGTTCTCAGGCTTCTGGCGCGCAGTGTCGGAGCAAAGCGAGCGTTGGAAATTGGGATGTTTACCGGCTATTCCGCACTGGCAGTTGCCGAGGTATTGCCGGACGATGGCGAGTTGATTACACTCGACATTGATCCGGACAGTGAGGCGATTGCGCGGAAATTCTTTAGTCGCAGCCCTCACGGAAGCAAAATTAAAATCAGGATCGGACATGCACTGGATGTTATTCCCAGTCTTGATGGGCCCTTCGATTTGACATATATCGATGCCGACAAAGTCAACTACATTCGTTACTATGAAGCAGTCCTGCCGTTGGTTTCAAGCGGTGGGTTGATTGTTGCCGACAATGTACTCTGGAGCGGTGAGGTTTTAAATCCCGAAGGTGAGTCGGCTGTGGCACTTGCTGAATTCAACCGGCACGTATTGGCGGATGCCCGCGTCACCAACACCTTGCTGCCTATTCGCGACGGTCTGATGATCGCACACAAGAATTGATCCGCCAAGTCGCTCTGCATATGCGCGGCCGGCTGGTTCTTCCGGCGCTAGCCAGGCGAGACGGACCCACTCAGCGACCGATGTGCATTACGGATTCAAGGTGCTCTAGTTCTGACCTATTAGGCATGGAAATTGTGAAAAATATTGCTGAAACAGGTTATTATTGTTCACTATTAGGAGACAACCCTCTCAATTGACCGGTTCAAATCTACCGAATCGGTTTTCCAAAATCAATGACTACTGATTCGCAGATTTAATCTGCATCAGTACTAATATCTTCCAATTCTGATTCAGGCGGAGGCATTCTATGAAAATCTGTATTGTTGGTGCAGGGTCAATGGGTGGCATGATGGGTGTGAAGCTTCACAATCTAGGTGAAGAGGTAACGCTGATCGCCCGAGGCCCACATCTTGCAGCAATTCAGGCGAATAACGGCATCAAGCTCATTATGAATGATGGGACCGAGGAATTCGCGGAAGGGGTTGCGGCGACTGATGACATCCGTTCAGTCGGACGCCAGGATTTGGTAATTCTGGCAGTAAAAGCTCACCAGATTGCACCAATAGTCGATGATGTAAGTTCTTTACTGGGTGCAGATTCCGTGCTGCTGACGATTCAGAATGGCATTCTTTGGTGGTACTTTCAGCTGCATGGTGGCGAATACGATAACCACGTATTACAGACTATCGACCCGGATGGCAAGCTGAGTTCAACACTTGATCCACGAAACATTATTGGTTCGATCTCTTATCCAGCGGCGGAAATCAGCGCCCCTGGGGAAATTACGCATATCGAGGGTCTTCGGATGCCGATTGGGGAGATCGATGGGGTTGAAAAAGGTAGGACCAGGGAGATGGCAGACCTTTTGACTCGCGCTGGCTTCAAGTCACCAATTCTTGAAAGCATTCGAGCAGAGACATGGTTAAAGGTACTCGGAAACCTGAGTTTTAACCCGGTCAGTGCTTTGGCTCATGCAACATTGGAGGACATCTGTCGCTACGATCCCTCGCGTGAATTGATCGACAGAATGATGACAGAATGTCGCGAAGTTGCGCATCGGCTAGGTATTGAAATTCGCTTGTCCAATGAGCGCCGAATAGCAGGTGCTGAAAGAGTAGGTAAGCACAAGACCTCGATGTTACAGGACATTGAAGTCGGAAAAGCGCTTGAGCTCGAAGGGCTAATTGGTGCGGTGATCGAAATGGCACAAATGACAGGTACAGAAGTCCCATACATTGAAGCAGTCTATGCCATGATCAGGCTTTTAGACCATACTGTGCAGACTGAGCGCGTGTACGTCAAGGCTCAGCCGCTTGACTAAGTGAAAATATCTAACGGCAGGATATAGTTACAGAGGACAATGTTGACTGGATGTCAGTCAAAATCTAAGGACTCTCTTGTTGTGGCGGAAAATTACAATATTGGATGATTCTCTGTATAGGACACAGTTCAGACCGAATCTCAATTGAGGCTTGGAAATAATGCCGAGGAAGGATTTTTCGTTGTGTACTCCGGTTGCAGCAGTGGGGTGTTGCCTTTTCCTTTTTTCTTCTTCCGCCAGCGCCAAAGACCTAATGGAGTGTGTTCAATCAGTTGACCATAGTTTTGAAGGACAGCTGCTTACTGACGAAGAAAAGTATCAAATTCTACTGCGGCGATTGGCAGATGACCAGATTCGCTTTGAAGAATGTCTCCAAATCAACATCAGTGCCACAGGGGACGGCGGTGGTACGTCGGGTGGTGGAAGCGGCGGTTCACATTCAAGTGCAGCAGCTGGTGGAGGTCAGCTCAAGGGACAGAGTACAGATGGCAGTCAGACCCTTGCTGCCACGTTAGAATCAATGTCTGCATCAGGAGTTCAGGGTACGGAATTGCCGGAACCGGAAAATGAGATTACAGGACCGGGTGAACCTGCAAATGAATCTGCTGGATTGTCTGATTACGAAAATCAGGACGGACTTTCTCCGGCGATCTTGAATGAAATTACACCGGGTGGTGTAGCAAGCAGTGGAAATAGAACGCTTTCAAACGGTATGCAACCAGAGGAGCTGGAAGTTTCAGACAACGATGCAATTCTACTCAGGCAGATATTGGCGGCCGCTAACGCTGAACAGGACCCTGACAAGAAAAAGAAATTGATGGAAGAGTACCGTAGAATGAGATCAGGTAATAGCGGTGAAACAGTCGCAGCTACAGGAGGGCAGCAATAATGCTAAAGAGAATTACTTCAATCGCGCTACTGACATTTATTTCGCTGTACCTTGCCGCCTGTGGCGGAACATCTGCGGTAGTGAGTTCCTCGACCGCGCCAAAGACACCGTTTGGGATCAGCCTGGAACAATCGCCCAATAGTCAGGGTTGGAGCGAACAATATACGGGTGTACGTCTTGATGTCATTGTGCCGTTGTTTGACCCCAACATACCCTCTGATCCCGACGACTACGAAGACGAGGGAATTTGGCCGGAACTGCGTCGCACCGAAGCCATTCGTTTCGCCGTCAGCCTGTCGGATGAAATCAAAGCGACCAATGCATTTAACAGCGTGCGCGTAACACCCGACGTTGCGGTTAGCGGCGATCTTTTTGTTTCCGGCAAAATTCTTGAATCAAATGGCGAAGACATCCGGATTGAAGTACAAGTCCATGACATCAGCGGCAAAAGATGGATGAAGCGGACTTATAAACATCGCGTGAAGGAGTATCACTGGCAAAGTAGCCGCACAAGTGCTACAGATCCATACAACCCGATATTCAAAGAGGCCGCTGCTGACATATTGAAACTCCTGAAGAAAAAATCTTCTGAAGAACTTGCAGATATCCGAGCGACTTCTCAGCTTCAGTTTGCCGCTACCCTGTCACCTGATGCATTCGCACAACATCTCGAAGTCAAAAACAATCGACTAAAACTCGTTTCATTACCAGCAGTGAATGATCCACTACTGGTTCGAGCCAATGGAATGCGAGTCCAGGATGCGATTTTCATGGATGATATGCAAAAACACTATACAGGATTTGTTCATACAACCAATGCCAGTTACATAAACTGGCAGCAGCATAGTATGGAGGCTGCAAAAGCCCAGCGTGAAGCAGAAGGAAGAGCCAATGCGCAAGCACTTGGTGGATTTTTGCTGCTTCTTGGCGCTGCAGCAATTGCTGACAACAATAGAAACGACACTGGTGCCGCACTAGCAGCAACCGCCGTGGCAGTTGGTGGCATTTCAATGCTGCAGAACAGCTTTGCCGCAAATAGTGAGAGTAAATACCATCATGACATTCTGGTAGAACATGGCGAATCATTTAATCGCGAGGTTGAACCCAAAGTGATTCTGGTCGAAGGACAAAAATTTGAAATTCGAGGCAGCGTTGTCACCCAGTATCAAAAGTGGCGGGAAACTCTCAAGCTGCTCCACGAACATGAATCTCCACCACCGGTGCAGCTTTAATCGGCTATCGTGCTAGTAGCGCGCAGGCCAAACTCGTGATGCGGTAGCAGCAAATCAGCAGGTGTCAAACTACTGAAACACGTTATTCCCGTCGTATCGAGCATTTTCCTAGTCTGTGGTTCAGCAGATTCGGTCAGTTCCGATTTGCAGGCTGTTTCATCAATCACGCAGCCAAACGTTGAAAGCAAAACCAGCAACCAAGTCTTTCGCGTCGAAGACCGCACACATCACTCGTTAAGTCAGGACGATGCGATAGTCATTGGAGTTATCGCGCAATCTTTATCTGACAGTTCAAAATCAGATTCTGAACACTACAAACAAATGCTTGCCCGCGTGGATGAAGCATTGACAGCATGGGAAACAAGGCGGTCAATTGTTCCAGGTTTTGATCAAAGTCTTGAGTTCATTCTTACCAGTCGTGGTAAGGCAGAAGCGGCTTTTTTTGACGTCGATTATCCGGAAGCGATTCGTCTCATCGAGCAGGCACTTGCTGAAGTCGAATACATTTTTCAGCTGGAGGAAGATTTCTATAACATTAATCTGAAAATTGCAATCAGTGCGTTTGAAGCGGAAGATATCGAAGGTGCGCAGGACGCCATCACTTTAGCACTCGCCTTGCGTCCCAACAGCAAAGAGGCAGAGTTTTGGCA
>CAZYSR010000300.1:0-2979 GCA_964649525.1 uncultured Gammaproteobacteria bacterium | reverse complement strand
CTTGTTGACATGGCTTACGGCTGGCATTCGTACTGCAATTTATTCCGGTGCGTTTTTGGCCTACATGGGGCTGTTGGGTTTTTGGGATAAAGCTATGACTACGTTGGCGCTCCTCGGAACCGCTGCATGTCTTTCCATCGTGATTGGTATTCCATTGGGTATGTTCAGCGCACGTAGACCGCGTTTTTATGCCTTTATTCAACCGATCATGGACTTCATGCAAACCATGCCTGCATTCGTTTTCATGATTCCGGTGATTGCATTTTTCGGAACCGGTAAACCAGCCGCCGTGGTCACAACAATGATCTTTGGTGGTACCCCTGTGGTACGCCTTACGGTGTTGGGATTGCGCGGAGTTCCTGAGAGTGTCCGAGAAGCAGCAATATCGTTCGGTGCCAGTAAATTTTACCTATTCACGCGAGTCGATCTTCCGCTGGCCGCTCCGTCAATTCGAGCTGGAATCAATCAAACAATAATGTTGTCTCTGGCTATGGTGGTCGTCGCGTCGTTGATTGGTGCCAAGGGCTTAGGTGAAGATGTCTTGGAGGCACTGCAATACGCCAATGTAGGACAGGGAATACTAGCAGGATTTTCCATCCTGTTCTGTGCCATGATTCTTGATCGTCTTGTTCAGGGCGCACGCAAATAGTTTCGTCAGTTCTTTGATCAGTTTACTGCTGCGCGGTTCATAAGGTTGTACATGCTGCACCCCGATCATCTTTGATGGTCTCGGCGCTAAAATACCGCATTTGTCGGCTCTCATCAGATCAATCGCTGCAAACCACGTAAACAGTGGCACTTAGTTGTACTAGAAATTAGTCGTGGCAGTTGGCGACACCAAATGCTGTCAGTTGGTTCACTATCGCAAATGTCAAATTACTCAGATGATAGACATATTCGTAACCGCATGTAACCGCACCTCAAACATGAATCTATTGCGCTAGTTCTGACGAACTAGCATTTCCTTGCAAACCTTCTTAGTGGCGTGTTTTGCACACCATTCTAAGAAACACATGGGTTGTTGCTATATCGACAAATTTCCTCCGCAAATTCAATAAGATAGATCAAATGTTTGTACTACATTACTTAATCATCTGCAAAGGCATGTAAAATAAAATGATTGAAGCACCACCTTAATCTCACCATGCCAAGCGACTCAGACTCATCATCCAATCCCGTAACGCTACTGCGCGGTAAACAGAATATTGAGCTGGCAGAACACGAAGAAATACCGCCGGGTCAATTGCGAATGGTCATCACCTATCTGGAAATGTTTAAGTTGCCAAAATTTCCTCATCAGTCAAAGCGAGCCGAAAACATTTCCATAATTCGAAGCCAAAAACCGACCGTTAGGTTTTATCGCTTTTTGTATCAAAGCGTTGGTGAGGAATGGTTGTGGTACGAAAGAAATCAAATGGCTGATACGCAGCTCGAATCAATCATCCAGCACAAGAAAGTGCAAGTTTTTGTCCTGTATGTCAATGGCACACCTGCTGGATTTAGTGAACTGGATAGTCGCCAGAAGGATGAAATTGAACTGGCCTATTTCGGTTTGATGCCGGAATTTATCGGTCGTGGGCTAGGATCGTACTTTCTTCAATGGACCATTGAAAAAGCTTGGGTGGAAGAGCCCAAACGGTTATGGGTGCATAGCTGTAATTTTGACTCTCCACATGCCATTGCAATTTATCAAAAGGCCGGCTTCACTCCATACAAACGAGAAGCAATACTAATCGACGATCCGCGTCTTCACTGAATTTTTCTTTTCTGACCACGCTGATTTATTGGCGTTTTTATCCAATTCTCGAAGTAAACTTATCGGCTTGACAGAATTGCTGTCTTCTGCCCGTTATCAACAGCGTTAACCACCAGGAATAAATGAACGATCTTCAATTTCTCAACACCAGAGAACTTCAGTCAATCGACAACGAGTTTCATCTTCACCCATTTACAGATACCAAACATCTTCACAAAGTTGGCACCAGAATCATTACGGATGCTGAAGGCGTTTATGTTTGGGACTCAGAGGGCAACAAGATCATCGATGGAATGGCTGGTCTTTGGTGCGTCAATATAGGGTATGGACGTGAAGAGCTTATCCAAGCTGCAACTCGTCAACTTCGAAAATTACCTTACTACAACACTTTTTTCATGACATCTCACCCGCCGGTGATCGAGCTGTCACAACGTCTGGCGGAGATTACACCGTCCCAATTCAATCACGTCTTTCTCACCAATTCAGGATCGGAAGCGAATGACACAGTCATTCGAATGGTTCGTCGCTATTGGGCCCTTCGAGGTCAGGAAGCAAAGACTGTCGTCATCAGTCGAACCAATGCATATCACGGCAGTACTTTCGGAGCTGCAAGTCTGGGTGGCATGTCTGTCATGCACGAATCTGGAATCCCGATTCCTGACATCGAGCATATTCAGCAACCTTACTGGTATCGGGAAGGTGGTGATCTTGATCCCGACGAGTTCGGCAAGAAAACGGCTCAGAGTCTTGAGGAAAAAATTCTTGAACTGGGCATTGAGAACATTGCTGCTTTCATCGCAGAACCGATTCAGGGAGCCGGAGGTGTCATCGTTCCCACACAGACCTACTGGAATGAAATTTCCAGAATTTGTGAAGCTTACGAGATTCTGTTTGTTGCCGATGAAGTGATCTGCGGTTTTGGTCGAACCGGCAAATGGTTTGCAACAGACTATTTCGGTCTTAAGCCAGATTTGATGGTGATGGCCAAGGGCTTGTCATCGGGTTATCTGCCCATTGCGGGAGTTATGGTGTCGGACGATGTAGCGTCAGTAATGATCGAAGACGGTGGGGAATTCGCTCACGGATTCACCTATTCTGGTCACCCGGTTTCTTGCGCTGTCGCTTCTGAGAATATTCGTCTCTTATCTGAAGAAGAGATAGTGAAAAAAGTCGGAACTGAGATAGGCCCTTATTTTCAGAGTCGACTCGCAGAACTCAGCCAT
>CAZYSR010000299.1:0-1883 GCA_964649525.1 uncultured Gammaproteobacteria bacterium | reverse complement strand
CTAGTATTTTGTGAACTTGCAAGTGACTGTTTTCAGTAGAAATATTTTCAATCTTACACAGACTGCTAGATACGCATGATTTTCGAAAATGCAAAAGATCTAGAAAGCAACTGACGTTTGGAAATCACACGAAATCACTCTTGTGGCTAACTCTTGAATTTTGTGTCGTACCAATTCGTTTCAGCGTAAAATCACGCCTTTCAATCAAATGCTTGCAGCAGTTTAAAGAATGATCTGCAATGTCCCTGCCAAATTGATGAATATAACCATCCGGGTGCAATTTGTCCTACACCCAAGATAGAAATGCTGCGTCGCACACGTTAGTCCAATTCGCCATTCATAAGAATTTTCATGGTATCCGCAGTTCCAGGTCACCAGCACCACCCACTTTCTGGAATTTTGCTGACTCTCATAGCAATGAGCTTGTTTTCCTGCCAGGATGCGCTAATCAAGCACCTTCTGGCAAACTATTCTGTATTTCAGATACTCTTCATGCGAAGCTTTGTCATTGTGATCCCGCTTTCCTGCATTCTGTTTTACCGATTCGGATCACAAGGATTCCGTACCCGTCGGGTGCTTGATCACTTCAAACGCGTTACTTTCAACCTTCTCGCATTCTTGAGTTTCTATTTCTCACTGACGCGTATCGATCTAGGACAAGCAACTGCAATTGCTATGTCAGCGCCTCTTATCACAACAGTACTTTCAGGCCCCCTACTCGGTGAACGCGCTACCGGGCGGCAGAAATCAATTGTTGCGGTCGGATTTATTGGTGTCCTGCTAGTCATTCAACCATTCACGGGCTCGTTTGATCCGATGGGAATCGTAGCAGTCATAATCGGTGCACTGATGTTCTCCTTGCTCGTCATTCAGACCCGCAAAATGACTCAAACCGAATCAACTGAGCTGATGGTGATATTTGCGGCGTTGACGATTTTGTGTCTGAGCGGTGTGTTGATGCCAGTCTTATGGGTGACACCAATTGGACAAGACTGGTTTCTGTTATTTGGTGTCGGATTCATCAGCCTTTTCGCCCAGTTATCCATTGTCCATGCTTATCGATTTGCACCAGTCTACATACTCGCACCATTTGAGTATGTGACGATTCCGTGGGCGCTATTTCTCGGCTGGATCGTTTTTGCTGAAATCCCGACTGTAGTCATGTTGTTTGGCGTCGCAATCATCATCGCATGCG
Source organism: uncultured Gammaproteobacteria bacterium (assembly GCA_964649525.1). Taxonomy (GTDB): domain Bacteria; phylum Pseudomonadota; class Gammaproteobacteria; order Arenicellales; family JAJDZL01; genus JAJDZL01. The sequence continues at coordinate 688 of CAZYSR010000299.1, read as the reverse complement.
GCCTAGGGGTGATCCATGCCGAACACCGGAAGGCATAGAATTTCGATCCAACAAACAATTCGCTCAATTTATCAATTCGTCACAGAACAAGCTTGCCAATTGATTGTTTTTGCACGTATTTATACCGATTTCCAACATTAGAAGTAACCTAATTAGTACACTCGGTTGACCTCTTAACCGACCGAGTATTCTACTGGAAGTAGGTGCCTGCGAGGTCAGGCGAACTAAGGACAAATTCAGACTGTGAGTAAATTACTCAATCTGACGATATTAGTAGGGGTGCACTTGATTTCCGGTTAAGGCGTCAATTTCCGACCAGATCAAAGCCAGATTGAATTGTGTTCGATAATCTTCAAGCGAAGCGCGAAGCAGTTCGGCCTGAGCATCTCCTAAATCAGAAATTTCTTCAAGTTCATAAAGCGTGCGAGCGCGGTCCATGTACTGATCTCTATAATTCAACCTGACCTGTGCAGCAGTAATATCAAGATGATGGACTGTCAGTGCTTTCCACAACTCAAATGAACGCTTACGCACTGCATGCTCGGTTTCCACTAACTTGGCGCGCGCTCGATCAACTGCTATTTGACTCAATCTACGATCACGATTTTTTTTAGACCCCGCCGCCAACGGTACATGAAGACGAAGACCAATTGAAGCAGAATTTCGACTTCCGACTTCTTGTTCCCAC
>CAZYSR010000298.1:0-6131 GCA_964649525.1 uncultured Gammaproteobacteria bacterium | reverse complement strand
GCTATGGCCTAGTACCAGTCACCCTGCCTTGGGATGACATTGAAGTCGCTATCGGTACCGGTGAACTGGACGGTGTGGCCTGGTGCGGGTTCACTGAAGCCTACGAAGTCGGCTGGGCAGATGTATGTGATTACGCCCTGCTCAACAACGTAACTGGTGCGTGGTGTGGTTCCTACTTTGCTAATACCAACAGCTGGAATGCGCTCCCACCACATCTTCAGGAACTGTTCCGAATGTCTTGCAATGACTCGCACTACTATCGTCAGGTTTGGTACTGGGGCGGTGAGGCTCAGTTAAGAGTAGAAGGTGAGAAGATGGAGCTAACCACCATCCCAGCTGAAGAGTGGGATCAGGTTGTAGAAGATTCCAAGGAGTTCTGGGAAGACTTGGCTTCAATCAGTCCTCGGACCCGCAAGGTGGTGGATGCTTTCAGCCAGTATTCCGAGGTCATGGAGAAAGTTGGCGTTCCTTATCGATACAGCTGATTCCAATCCTGAAATTCTAGATTTATTATCTAGTTTGAAAAAAAGCTCCGGGGACTTGTTCCCGGGGCTAATTTTTCGTGCGCGCTTTATCTATGACGCTTGACTTTCCCTCATTGGTTCACTGTACCGGCGTTAGACTGTCGCCCCTTGCAGCGAATAACTCAGTCGATTATGCTGGCAGCCACACCAAAGGATAAAGACAGGCAGTAGTCCCATTTGGATGAATTCGGAACCCGGATTTGCCCGATCTATTCGTTGGCAATTTCCTGGAACGTGATGCCTTCCACTTTTGCCTCTCCAAACAGAATTTCAATGTACTGGGTTACTGCCTGACGCCAACTTGCTTCTTTCAAATATTCTTCGATCTTTTCCCGTACCAAATCAAATGGTACAGTCTGTCCGGAGTGCTTCCGTATCAGATAAAGAATATGCACGCCATAAGGAGCCTCTATCGGGTCTGGATAGAGTTGTTCCTCATTGAGTTTTCTCAAACACTTCTCAAACTCGTACGATGTCTGCCCGTGTGTTACTTTTCCTAAAAGCCCGCCATTTTCGCTTGATTTGCAGTTCGAATGTTTGCGTGCGAACTCGTCGAACCGGTTAGGAAATTCTTTCAGGTCTTCAATTAGTTGTCTGGCTTTTTCAACCGCTGTAGCGTACTCATCCTTATCGCTCTCGTTAGCGGCAATCAAAATGTGTTTAGGTTCATAAGTGTCAGAGGTTCGAAAACGAGTACGATTGTTTTCGTAGTACCGATAACACTCTGCTTCCTTTGCTTTTGGGACATTGATCTCGATGTCCAGAAGCTGCCTGACTAAAGCTTCTTCGTCAGTTTCGGTTCGACCTTCGTTATCAGATACGGGATCAGGTATCAAATCGAGTCGACACGCCTCCTGCAACAAAAGTTCGCGTACAACTAAAGCACGAATTGCGGCTTTCTGTGCGTCTTGCGGATTACTCGCCGGATGATTCTGGCTTTCAGCAGCGATCGATTGACTTGAGATTGCAATGCCGTTGACACGGATTGAATCCGGCAACACAGGATGGTCCAATTCAGTTAGCGGTACGCGTCTTTTGCTTGGTCCGGGTAATCTGGTATCCAGGACGCCATAGGTATCGAACAGGCACGCTGAACATGTGCACAAGTCGCGTAAACGGAAAGATCAGAAAAATTGTCAGCCCGAGGAACAAATGCAGCTTAAATAACCAGTGCACTTCTCTAATGATGTCCGCAGTGCCACTTTGGAAGGTGAAGATACCTTGTGACCATTCCATAAATCTTACCATTTCTTCACCATCCAGATGATTAACAGAAATCAGAATGGTGGCGAGTCCCAACAAGAGTTGTAGGTAAAGCAAAATTAGGACTGCAGTATCCGAAAAGCTCGATGTTGCTCGAATTCTGGAATCAAATAGCCGCCTGTGAAGCAGCAATGTCGCACCAACTAAAGCCATAACCCCAGCAATACCGCCAATAATTATTGCGGCAAGCTGTTTGAATCCATGACTGACACCCATCATGTCAAACACCTCAATGGGTGTCAAAAGGCCGACAAGGTGACCAAAGAACACAATCAGCACGCCGACGTGGAAGAGCACCGACCCAGCAATCAACTGTTTACGCCGCAAAAGCTGACTTGACCCAGAACGCCACGTATATGGCTCTCGATCATAACGCACAATACTGCCAACTAGCAGCACAATCAAAGCTACATAAGGATAGTAGCCGAATATCAGGGTATGGATATAACTGTCCATGGTATCAATGTCCGGATAAATCTGGATTGTTCAACAGAGTAGGCGGAGCAACCCGAACGCCGGTTGAACCCGGTGTACGCTGAGTACAGCCATCATTCTGATCGCTGCCAGGTCCGAATACAACCTCAGAATCTTTCCACAAGCGATCCAGCTGTTCTAAGTCATTGGGGTCATCTTCCGGTTCCTCGAGGATTGCCTGAACCACATCGGATTCGGGCTTGTTCAATGCTAGGCTTTCCAACGCACTGAATGGTGCCGCATATACACTCTTGCGTCGCTTCAAGCGAGCCGAGAGTGCAGAGATGATGTGAAGCGGCTGCGACAGCATCGATCGCGCCTCATCTAATGGCAAAGTCGACAGAAATTCAAGGAACATCGGCAGGTAGTCCGGGAGTTCCCGATCTGAGATTTCAAGCCCGTTTTCGTTGTACAGTGTCGCTAGATCGACCATGGCCTGACCTCTATCCCGACTTTCACCGTGTACATGTTCAAACAGGTGTAAAGACAGACTCCGGGTACGATCAAACAACAATACAAAGCGTTCCTGCAATTCATACAGATCTTGCTCCGCGAAGTCGTCTAAAAGTTGAAATAGCGCGAGTTGCTGATTTTCCGAAAGCAGCGCTTCATCTGTCACGGCTTTGCGCATTTCGTCTACCGCGGTCTGCATCTCCGCTGTCGGATAAGATAAAACTGCCGACAGCACTTTGAATGTCTTGGTCACTTGATCAGTTCGGTTGGTGTACGAACACTCTTGCGCGACGCTGTTGCAAACAGGTTGGTTTTCGATGTGCCGCCGGAGCATTGATTGCCAAAACTGAACCCACACCCACCGCGAATGTCATAGGCATCCTCACTCGTTTCACGATGCGAGGTTGGAATCACAAATCGATCTTCGTAATTTGCAATTGCCATCAATTGATACATGTCTTCGACCTGACCAGGTGTCAGTCCAACCTGTCTGGCGATTTCCATATCGATCACACCATCGACAGTTTTTGCCCGCATGTATCCGCGCATCGCCAACATACGCTCAAGTGCTTGTGCAACTGGTTCTTCCTTACCTGCTGTCAGCAGGTTTGCCAGGTAACGTATCGGGATGCGAAGCGAACGGACATCCGGCATTTCGTTATCAATCCCGATCTTGCCCGCTTCCGCTGCTGATTGAATCGGTGATAGCGGCGGTACGTACCAAACCATTGGCAAAGTGCGATATTCGGGATGGAGTGGAAATGCAACCTTCCATTCCATTGCCAGTTTCCAAATTGGTGAACGAGTTGCAGCTTCAAGCCAGGCTTCGGGAACCATATCCGCACGAGCCTGCGCGATCACTTCCGGATCATTTGGATCTAGAAAAATTCCGAGTTGTGCCTCATATAAATCGTGTTCGTCTTCGACCGAGGCTGCCTCCTTGATCCGGTCAGCATCGTAAAGCACAACACCCAGGTATCGAATTCGACCAACGCAGGTTTCCGAACAGACGGTCGGCTCACCCGCTTCAATTCTGGGATAGCAGAAAATACACTTTTCCGATTTTCCGGATGACCAGTTGTAGTAGATTTTTTTGTACGGACATCCAGACACGCACATTCTCCAACCGCGGCATTTTTCCTGATCGATCAGAACAATTCCGTCTTCTTCCCTCTTGTAGATTGCACCGGATGGGCAGGCTGCGACGCACGACGGATTCAGGCAATGTTCACATAGTCGCGGCAAGTACATCATGAAGGTATTTTCAAACTCACCATATATCTGCTTTTCAACGCCTTCAAAGTTGTAATCCTGGGAGCGCTTGGAAAATTCGCCGCCCAAAATTTCCTCCCAATTCGGTCCCCAGTCAATTTTTTCCATACGCTCACCGGTGATCAGAGATCGAGGGCGAGCCGTCGGCATCGTCTGACTTTCCCCAGCCGTCTGCAGGTGCTCGTAGTCAAACGTAAATGGTTCGTAGTAATCGTCAATTTCGGGCAAATCAGGATTCGCAAAAATATTCGCCAAAATACGCCACTTGGCACCCATACGGGGTTCAATCTCACCCGATTTTTTACGAGTCCAGCCACCTTTCCAACGGTTTTGATTTTCCCAGTCTTTCGGGTATCCGATGCCGGGTTTTGTCTCTACGTTGTTAAACCAGGCATATTCCATTCCTTCCCGGCTCGTCCAAACGTTTTTGCAAGTGACTGAGCAGGTATGACACCCGATACATTTGTCGAGGTTAAGAACCATGCCGATTTGTGCACGAATCTTCATTGTGTTATCTCCATCTTCCTAGAAATCGGTTCTTCCATCCAATCAACCTTCTTGACCTTCCGCACGATAACGAACTCATCTCGGTTTGAACCAACCGTGCCGTAGTAATTGAACCCATAGGATTGCTGTGCATATCCACCGATCATGTGCGTCGGTTTCACCACTGTCCGTGTAACGGAATTGTGAATCCCGCCACGTTGCCCGGTTACCTGCGAACCAGGTACGTTGACAATTTTTTCCTGTGCATGGTACATATACATGGTTCCCTCACGTATTCGCTGCGACACCACTGCCCGAGCAACCAGGGCACCATTAGTGTTGTATGCCTCGACCCAGTCGTTATCTGAAATACTGGCTTTCTGGGCGTCAATTTCTGATATCCAGACAATCGGTCCGCCACGCGAGAGCGTTAGCATTAAAAGATTGTCGGTATAGGTTGAATGAATCCCCCATTTTTGGTGAGGGGTTATGAAATTCAGCACCACCTGTGGCATTCCGTCATCCTTGGCATCAATAATCGGCTTAATGGTTTTTGTATCAATAGGTGGGCGGTAAACACAAAGACCCTCGCCAAAAACCCGCATCCACAGATGATCCTGATATAGTTGTTGACGTCCGCTGAGCGTCCGCCACGGAATCAATTCATGTACATTTGTATACCCGGCGTTGTAGCATACGCTTTCCGATTCAATTCCAGACCAGGTTGGCGAAGAGATGATCTTACGCGGCTGTGCTACGACATCCCGAAAACGAATTTTTTCTTCCTCTTTGCTCGCTGCCAAATGAGCGTGATCGCGACCGGTATTTTCAGACAGGGCAGACCATGCTTTGACAGCAACCTCTCCATTGGTTTCAGGTGCAAGCGAAAGAATAACCTCAGTCGCATCAATATCACTGTCGATTCGAGGCATGCCCTTGGTTGGACCCTCTTCGGTAACCACACCGTTAAGGCGCGCCAGGTATTCCACTTCATGCTGCGTGTTCCACGCGATGCCTTTACCGCCGTTTCCAAGTTTATCCATCAAGGGACCCAACGCTGTAAAACGTTTGTACACATTCGGATAATCACGCTCAACTACCGCGATACCAGGCATGGTTTTACCCGGTATTGGATCTGTTTCTCCGATTTTCCATTCCTTGACATCGATCGCTTGGGCAATTTCTGCCGGAGTATCATGCAGAATTGGGACCAGAACAACATCCGTCTCGACACCCAATACTTCCGGAGCGACTTCTGAGAACTTCTTTGCAATTGTTTTGTAGATTTCCCAGTCGCTTCGACACTCCCATACTGGATCAACAGCGGAAGATAGCGGATGAATGAAAGGATGCATGTCGGAAGTATTCAGATCATTCTTTTCGTACCAGGTGGCAGTCGGTAACACGACATCCGAATACATGCAGGTGGTGGACATTCGAAAATCCAAGGTAACCAAAAGATCAAGTTTGCCTTGTGGAGCCGATTCATGCCACGTAACCTCAAGCGGTTTGTTCGTAGCGTCTTCACCGAGTTCTTTACCCTGCACCCCGTGGTTTGTGCCCAGCAAATGTTTCAAAAAATATTCGTGTCCTTTGCCCGAAGAACCGAGTAAATTTGATCGCCAAACGAACAGATTGCGCGGCCAATTTGTCGGATTG
>CAZYSR010000297.1:0-1776 GCA_964649525.1 uncultured Gammaproteobacteria bacterium | reverse complement strand
CAGTAGAAGATTCGATGGTTCTCTCGCCACCGTTGATTATTTCCAAGTCTCAGATTGATGACTTGGTTGAAATCGCTGGCGATGCTCTGGATGCCACCCTACGAGAGTTACCAACATAAGCGTGCATCTTCGTATCTTTCGCCTGTCAGTTGTTGTTGTTCTAAGAATCCCAATCTGTCGTTGGGAGTACTGCATAACGAAATAATCCGTCCTTTTCAGAACGAGTGGATGGTATTAAGGAATGGTTAAGCCATTCAGCCTTAATGACTTACGTTCGGTAGTACCAAACCCTCAATCCAGTTTTTGACTTCCAGTTGACGTACGTTCTTGTCAAGAATATCTGTATCAATTCCTAGTTCCCAAGCCGTATCTTTGCGTTGAGGATCCTCTCGTAGGATATCTAATTTTCTGGTGTACTCGTGCAGACTCTCTGAATCACCAAAAAATCCCATCCGAATTAGTCTTTCTTCGCGACATCGAATCAGCGATGCCAACTCTCCAGTGTCATATTCCGGATGATACTGAAGAGCCCACATTGTCCCCTTGCCACAAGTAATCTCCATGGCCTGTACCCTTGAGACATGATTGCCCGACAAGATTTTTGACTTTGGTGGTGTACTGATGACTTCATCTTCATGGCTGGCAAAACCGTCAAAAACTGGTGGTTTACCTTTGTACAAAGGATGATTTAATCCACTATCAGTCAGCTTAATTTTTCTCGCAAACCCCATCTCCCGGCCTTTTGGATTAATCCGCACCTCACCACCCGATGCAACCGTACCAACCTGCAATGCCCAACAACTGCCAAAGCTTGGCACTCCCTGTTCGAATACTTCTTTCTGAAAATCAACCTGTCTTTGAACGCTGGGGTTAGAGTCGTCAAGGACGGACAGATTGGAACCTGTCATTGCAACACCATCGTAGGAATTGAGTGCAACGCCTTCCGGCAGCGAAGTGTCAACATCAGCCGGCGTCACAATATCAACAATGGCGTTCGGGGCAATCGACAGCAGCATCGCTTTATAGAGATCACTTGCCAACGCCATGCCACTCTCGGTAAGCGTATCCCGAGACTCGCGGGCATATCCCTCTACAACGAGCAGTTTGATTGAATCATTCATCATCATTAGTGGAAATTCAATAAATCCGGTTGTATGTTTGAGATGGAGTGTATTGTCAATTGAATCAATTAGTTCAATTGATTCAGTATGGCCGGCAATTGGGCGTAACTGTTACAAACCGCATCAGCTGTCGTATTTTCAGCATCCGCATCACGCGTCGCAGTGAACAGTATTGCTCGCATTCCTAAAGCGTGAGCACCTCGAATATCGTTGTGTTCGCGATCTCCGATGTGTACTGCGTCTTCAAAACGTGCGCCTAGACCATCAAGTGCGCAGGCAAATATATCACGGTGCGGTTTTGAGCGTCCAACTTCGTCCGAAAACGCAAATACTCTGAAATACTGCTTAAGGTCGTGTTTTTCAAGCCATGCCCTAAGACCCGTTCCAGGGGTATTGATGGTATCCGAGACTACAGCGAGTGGAAACTCTCTAGAAATTTCAGCCAATGCTTCGTGTGCTCCTTCGATGGGTTTCGGTGGAAGGTCAACTTCGAGCGACTCCAATGCTCTAACCGTATCGTCAAAACTCTGATCAGAAAGTTGAATATTCAGTTTCAACAGCACCCGATTCAATCTTTGAGAAACTGTCCAGGTTACAAATTCATCGTGCCAAACCTGATTGAATTCGGCATTAATGTCTTCGTAAGCAGACTTCA
>CAZYSR010000296.1:0-5821 GCA_964649525.1 uncultured Gammaproteobacteria bacterium | reverse complement strand
AATTCAGATCAAATGGCGATATACTGCGTTTTTCAGAAGATAAACCAGTTTTTCAGAATTTGGCTTCATTTCCACTCAATGTCAAAGTATCTATGGTTACCGGTCTGCCGGTGCCTGTCGATGCGTCGCCTGCTGGATATGCTGCTTTAATTGCAAAATACGATTTGCAAGTGCCGCCGCCAGATGAGCTGGTTGCGATCGGAAGCAGGAACACATTTCGCAGCGACGGTTCCTGGCGGATTTTAACCCCGCGCTACCGGCCTGAAGACAGCATAGCGGCGCATGCCGAGTTTGCTCTCAAGCATGAAGGTGTCAATCTCGGTGTTCTCAACGCTTTTTTTCAAGTCGCGCCGTGCGAGTTCATTGAAGAATGGGTTCGAACCAAGCCTACGGGGCGGCATGCGCGGCGAATCTGGTTTCTCTACGAGTGGCTAACTGGCCATCAGCTTAACTTACCCGATGTAGTGAAAGCGAACTATGTTGATGTTCTGGACACCAGCCAGCAGTATGCCATCAAGGGGCAAAGGGTCAAGCGTTATCGAGTGCGCAATAACCTGCCAGGCACGCCAGAGTTTTGCCCGTTGGTACGCTGTACGGAAATTCTGAAGAACATCGGCGGGCAGAGCTTGGCGGAAGAGGCTAGAACCATCTTGCAGCAGACGTCCCCTGACCTAATTGCGCGAACCGCCGCTTTCCTGCTTCTTGAGGACTCAAAAGCGAGTTTTACAATCGAAGGAGAGAATCCGCCGCAGGATCGACTTCAACGCTGGGGGGCAACGATCGAGCAGGCAGGACAGCGACCACTCGATGAAGCCATGCTACTCAGTCTGCAAGAACTTGTAATCGGAAAGTCACGCTTTGTAAACTTAGGATGGCGGTTCGAAGGCGGTTTTGTCGGCACGCGCAATCGCTTGACGAATGCTCCAACCCCTTCGCACATTAGCGCACGCGCCGAAGACATAAAAGATCTCATTCATGGTTTGCTGGTGTACGCAGACCAGAGTGAAAATGGTAGTCTGGATCCAATCGCTGCAACCGCAGCAATCGCGTTCGGATTCGTCTTCATTCACCCATTCGAGGACGGCAACGGTCGAGTTCACCGCTGGATCATCCATCACGTTCTACGTCGTCAAGGATTCAGCCCCGCTGGTATGATTTTCCCAGTCTCTACCGTTCTTCTTGAACGCATTGAGCATTATCGCGACGTACTGGAGAGATTTTCGAAACCTCGGTTGCTGCTTACACAATGGGAAACAACTGCATCGCTGAATGTACGCGTAGTAAATGACACGCGGGACCTGTTTCGCTTCTTCGACGCGACTCGACAGGCGGAGTTCCTGGCGGAATGCGTGAGTGAAACTGTGCATGCAACCCTGCCAAGGGAAATCAACTACCTGTGCGGATACGACGAGGCAAAACAGCGCATTGAAGCGTTTGTTGAAATGCCTGATGCCAAATTCGATTTAATGCTTGGATTATTGAGACAAAACGGTGGCCGATTCTCGCGCCGCGCGAGGACGAAAGAGTTTTCTTTGCTTACCGACGAAGAAGCTCATCGCATTGAGGCAATTTACGAAGACTACCTCTTGAAATTCGATTTTAGGCAATAGATAGCGTGAAGCAGGGAGGAATACTGTCATCTCATAACGTACTGATGAAGAGCACATGTGAAATTCACCGGCATGCCATACGAGTGCTGACTCACAATTTATGGTCAACTGATTGAGTGAAAAACAGTGTTTGTAAGCCACTAGTTCTCAACAAATACCCACACACAACCATGGTCGTTGCGCACTCCAACAAGCTTATGGACAATGCCCGGATTCACATTCAGTTTGGAGGCGAGCGACTGTTTTGTGATTGGATCGCCTGGAAACGAACTATTCAGGAAGACATGTGTCAGTACGCTCACTCTTTCGACTCCTCTGATTCATCCGAAGCACTAGCCAAGTCACCTCCAGAAATCCCAAGAATCTTGGCCGGATCTGCCTCTGAGGGCAATTCCTCAACAGAACGAAGTTTGCGTTGGAGTTGACGTGTGCGTGTACCCGTGGCTTCAATTGAATTGGACGCAGTAGCAAGGTGTTTCTTTACCTTGTCGAGTGCGTCGCCAAACTTTCCAAATTCCGATTTGACTGCTGATAACACTGTCCATACTTCGCTTGAACGCTTTTCAATGGCAAGAGTACGAAATCCCATCTGAAGGCTGTTGAGTATAGCTGAAAGGGTTGTTGGTCCGGCCAATACCACACGATGTTTTCGCTGAAGTTTTTCCAAGACATCAGGGTCGCGCACCAATTCGGCGTACAGTCCTTCGGTTGGTAAGAATAGAATGGCGAAGTCCGTGGTATGTGGCGGAGCAACATACTTTGCTCGGATGTCAGCAGCGGATGATTCAACCGTTTTCTTTAATGCTGCAACTGCTTTTTGCACTTCATCGGGATTCGCTGAATCTGAAGCATCCATTAACCGATTGTAGTCTTCTTGCGGAAACTTGGCGTCAATGGGCAGCCACACAACACTCTCTGGTGAGTCATCTGCACCGGGCAGCTTAACTGCAAACTCAACAATCTCGTTCGACCCGGGAACCGGTTTCACATTGCGCTCATACTGTTGCTGAGTCAATACCTGCTCAAGTAGAGCACCGAGTTGCACTTCACCCCAAGTGCCTCGCGCCTTGACGTTGGTCAGCATTCTCTTCAGATCACCCACCCCAGTTGCAAGTTGCTGCATTTCCCCGACACCTTTATGCACTTGCTCAAGCTGATCGCTCACAATTTTGAAGGACTCAGTAACGCGCTTCTCAAGTGTATCTTGAAGTTTCTCTTCCACTGTTTTGCGCATCTCTTCAAGCTTTTCGTCGTTGTTACGCTGAAGAGTTTCAAGACGTTTCTCAACGGATTCGCGAAGTTCGCTGATTCGAGACTCGTTTGACCGGGTTAACTTTTCGAGTAACCCACCCTGTGCAGTTCCAATTTTGTGAAGTTCCTTACTCAATAATTCGGTGTTCGCGTTCTGATTTCGGCTAATCTCCTCCCGTAGTTCTCGTGCTGTCTGGTTTAACTCTTCCCGTCCAACCTTAAATTCTTCTCGTACAACTGGTCCGAGCACATCATTTGAAGACTGTGCACCTTTGGCTACAGACCGAATCCAAAACAGCAGCAACACCATAAAAACGACAATAATCCCAATGACGAACCCGATTAAAACTTCGTATGACATGATTCTTCGCAATTGTGGTTTTGGAAACTGGAATCTACCCCTAGGCTAAAAATTCCAAAAACGCAACCATTATTCATGATTGAATCGAATTCCGTACGTAACGGTGATCGTCTGACACTGAATGGACACCGCAGCATTTTCTCAGCCTGCTGGATTAAATTGGCTTCGAATCAGGCTTTCAAGGCTTCTGATTTGAGGGCTTCGTAATATGGCAGGTGATGTTCATAAAATTCCAACATGCGTGGATATTTTTTGCTCAACTTCATAAACTCCTCATTCTTAGATTCAATCTCCTGAGGCGTAATTGGAAGAATTTTATTCGAGGCGATGACATCGCCATGCCAACCTTCAACTTGCTTCCATTCTTCGGGAGATTGATCGCCCCATTCGAACGCATGATCGACAAATGACAGGCCAACTGCTTGCCACACCGCACCCATCACCTTTTTTGCATCGCCTCGAATTTCTTCAGCTTCGACAATCACTGACCGGTTGGCTGGAGAAAGACCATGATAATGTTGGTGCTGTGCCTCCAGCCCAATTTCATCACAAGTGACTTCAGGGTCCAGATTAAAGTACGACAGTATGGAAGCAATGGGGTTGTAGATCAAAAAACAGTTCACGAGGTAGTCGTTGAATGTGCTGTCTTCCAGTAAATGAGGAACAACGTAGTAACTCATATCTTTGAAAAAAACGGGAGAGGATTCGGCTTGCTGGAGCAGCATATCGCGTATTTCCTCGTATGTGACAGGATGATCTTCCTGCGCTTCAAAATGCGGTATGGTTCTGACCTTCCTGTTCACGTAGTAGTCGTATATAAACGGTTCGTGAAAACACTTCAGGTCCCCACGCTCGCGCATAATTCGCTCAACAGCAGTAGACATGGATCTTGGATGCGACCACAGTGCAAAAATCGGATGCACGCTATACCTCCGTAAAAAACACTAACCGCAGAGATTTCATATCCTTGTCACTCAGAGAGCAACCGATCGCTTGAAATTCATAGAATTGATATTCGCTCATGGTTCACTTATTTTTGACCTGATAGAATGAAGTCTTTATCAACGATTGAGTTAACACTCAACGTCCCCCGGTCTTGGACTAGGACATCCAATTGGTTTCGTGTTTGGCTGAAATGGTGACGTAAAGTATTGAAACAAAAAAATAATGCTTACTTTCAACTGGAATTCATCAATGGAATGTCGAAATCGGAACCGAACTCCTCAATTCAATTGCACTCAAAATCCAAAAGTGCATTTCAAACTTACTATTTGAGCTTTTCTTTAGTCCATATCCCGAGCCATGTTATAGAACTCCGCGTTGGGCTCCATTCCAAGTACGTTGGCTAAACGGTTGCTCATCCCAAAAAATGCAGTAATGGCAGTGATGTCCCAAATATCTTCTTCACTGAATCCGGTATCTCTTAATGTTTGATAGTCCGACTCGTCAACGGAACCAGACTCATTACACACTTTCACCGCAAAATCCAACATGACTCGTTGTCTGGGTGTGATATCGGACTTGCGATAATTCACTGCAACCTGATCTGCCACCAATGGGTGTTTCGCCCTGATTCGTAAAACTGCACCATGTGCAACAACACAATACTGGCAATTGTTCTCGCCTGACGTTGCAACAACGATCATTTCCCTATCCGCCTTAGTGAGACCACTTTCTTTCTCCATCAAAGCATCGTGATAGTCAAAAAATGCGCGAAACTCAAGTGGTCGATGTGCGAGCGCCAGAAACACGTTCGGTACAAAGCCGGCTTTTTCCTGCACCGCTAGTATCCGATCTTGGATATCCTGCGGTAAAGTATTGAGTTCGGGAACGGGATAGCGGCTTGCTGATGGTGTTTTCATGACTGACAAACTCCGAATAGTGATTTAGGTGAGGGCAAGCTGAAATCAACTGCGCATTCTAGACCCGCTGGGGTCAATCAAGGGTTCGTTGATGACCTGGGCGTCTTTTGCCTTACCGATTATCTCAATTTTGAAATCCTTGCTTTCAACTTTTGCGGGCGGAATATAGCCTAGCGCGATACTCCTTCCGGCCGTGTGACCAAAAGATGCTGAAGTTACAATTCCTGACACCTCTCCATCGCACAAGATGGGTTCACCACCAACCGCATCCTGTTCGTCGACATCGACAGTAAAACAGGTAAGCAGCCACCTGGGTGTTTTGGCAGACGCTTCAAGCAGGCTATCGCGACCAATGAATTCGCCTTTATCAAACTTGACGAACCGATCAAGGCGCGATTCAAATGGTGTGTATTCTGGGGAATACTCCCGCCCCCAACTACCGTAATTCTTTTCTAATCGAAGCGACAGCAAAGCACGCGAGCCAATTGGACGAATACCGTAAGCCTGCCCCTTATCCATTACCATCTGCAGCACCTCCAACTGATGTTCAGCTGGAAAATACATCTCAAAACCAAGTTCACCAGTAAAGGCAACCCTCAAAACCCAGGCCTGTGCCGGACCGACCTGAATCTGCCGAATCGACAAAAATCGCTGGGCTTCATTGGAAAAATCTTCACCTGTGAGATCCGATAGAAGTGCTCTGGATTTCGGACCAGAGATTGACATTCCAACCCAAT
>CAZYSR010000295.1:0-1664 GCA_964649525.1 uncultured Gammaproteobacteria bacterium | reverse complement strand
TAATAGTGAGAAGTTATTTCCAGCAGTTTTTGTGTGTACTTATGGCGTGGATTTTGAAACAGATTTACTGCACTTTGCATTTCCACAACATTGCCGCTATGAAGAATGCTTACATAGTCACAAATTTTTGCTATGACACCGAGATCATGTGAGATGAAAAGCACCGATGTGCCTGTTTCCGATTGAAGTTGCTTGATCAACTGAAGAATCTGGCGCTGGACGGTAACGTCCAATGCAGTTGTGGGTTCATCTGCAATGATCAATTCAGGTTTACATGAGAACGCCATCGCTATCAGAACTCGCTGTCTCATTCCTCCCGACAATTCAAACGGGTATTGATGTACAACCCGTTTTGGGTCTCGAATTTGGACATCATTTAAGAGTTCAAGCACTCGCTCCTGAGCAAGTGTGCGATTCAAATTCATGTGAAGTCGCAGTACATCACCTAGCTGATTTCCTACGCGACGAACCGGATTCAAAGATGTCATTGGGTCTTGTGGAATCATGGCAATATGTCTGCTGGCTAGTTGTCTTCTTTCGAATCTTGGCATGCCAACCAAATCATCACCCTTGAATTGAATGTATCCTTTGTCTATGGTCGTGGAACTTGGTAATATCCCCAGAATTGCCTTAGCCAGCATGCTCTTACCAGCCCCGGACTCACCAACCAGACCATGAATTTGACTCCGCTGAATCTCAAGACTCACGCCATTCAATATTGGAGAATACTGACGGTTCTGAGAGACTCCTAGGTGCAAATTTTGAACATCCAATACAGCGTTCATCTTCGCATCACCGGATCAAGAATTGAGCGTAAACCATCCCCTAGCGCATTGAATGCCAGAACTGCGATGATGATGCAAATCATCGGCAGACTCATGACCCACCATGCAGAATGGACATATTGACGTCCCTCCTGAATTAAGCCACCCCAGGTTGCCTGATCCGAAGATACACTCAACCCGACAAAGCTCAAGATTGCTTCGACAATAACTGCAATCCCCATTTCCAGTGTCAGTAATGTGACCAGGAGTGGCAACACATTGGGTAAGATTTCTCGCCACAAAATCGTCCACCGCTCAAACCCGATTGAAACGGCAGATGAGATGTACTCTTGCTCGCGCTGCACCAGTGTTTCCGCACGAACCACACGACAAAATCGCGTCCAGTCAATGATCACAATTGCAATAACGACCGAATGCAGTCCTGTACCGATTACGGCCACCAATACAATGGACAACAACACTGGTGGAAAGGCCATCCAAATTTCAACCAAACGAGAAACTACAGTATCGAGCCAGCCCCCGTAATACCCAGCCAGAAGACCTAAAACAGTTCCCAACAGGGCTGCTAAACTGGCTGCAATGAACGCAACAATTAGTGCGACCTGAGTACCGTAAATCAACCGTGATAAAACATCTCGTCCCAGGCTGTCCGTTCCCAGAAGATATGCGGGATCGTGATTATCAAGCCAAAATGGTGCCATCAGTCCGCTGAACAGATCTTGTTTCAATGGATCGTGTGGGGCAATCCATGGTGCAAATATTGCGATAAGGATCAACAATCCAATGACTATTCCGCCAAGCCAGGCGCGAATCAGACTGGATTGGTGAACTCTTCTGGATCGAGGCGGTTCACTCATTTCGGACTCTTGGGTTTAGAGT
>CAZYSR010000294.1:0-4458 GCA_964649525.1 uncultured Gammaproteobacteria bacterium | reverse complement strand
GACGACACCCTGGGAAGCCTTTATTTCAACAAATTGTTTCCGCTTGGCGTCGATGCCATGATTGAAGCGCTGGACATGGTGAAAAATGGCACTGCACCGAGAATTCCACAAAATCCAAACGCTGGCAGTTATGAGGGCTGGTGTGGAAAGAATGATGCAATCATTGATTGGAATAAACCGGTAAACCAGGTGTACAACCTGATTCGAGGAACCAATCCACAACCTGGCGCCTGGACGATTTATCGAGGTGGCGTTGTTAGAGTCTACGACTGCTACAAATCCAGCGAATCCAACAGTGCTCCCGGCACTGTTACAGACATTACTGAACAGGGCATCCACATCGCTGCCAAAGGTGGTGAAATCGTAGTGCAACGTTTACGTGGAAATTCGGGTAAGGTTTCCGCACAGGAATTCGCTGAGGAGTCCAAAATCAAATCTGGCGATAAGTTGGGCGAGTAATTCAGACCTGACATTGCAGATAGTGTGCAGGTGGCTCAATCATACGGAGCCGAAAACTACCCTCTCGACAGTTAGTGACGCTCTGAAAAACCGGCGCTCTACACGATCGGTAATTTGTCAACGCGAGCCGCGCAAAATTTAAACTCCGGGATCTTACCGATTGGATCCAAAGCGGGATTGGTCAGAAGATTGGCCGCAGCTTCGGTATAGCAGAACGGGATGAAAACAACCCCTTCAGGCACCGCACTGTCGCTTCGAGTCATGATTTTAATTTTGCCGCGCCGAGTTTCAATGCTGATCATCTCACCCGGTTGAATTTCAAGCATCTCTAACTGACTCGGTGAGAGACTGGCCACAGCTTCCGGTTCGATCTCGTCCAAGATCGCACTACGACGGGTCATCGTCCCTGTATGCCAATGCTCCAGTTGTCGGCCAGTTGTCAAAATCATTGGATACTGATCATCTGGTTGCTCATCCGGGAGCGTATAAGTTGTTGGTACAAGTCTTGCGCGCCCAGTTCCAGTCGGAAATCCATCACCAAACACAATTTCGTTGCCGGCGACATCCGGCGCATCACAGGGATAGGTAACTGAACTCTCTTCTGCCAATCGTTGCCAGGAGATATTATCGAGTGACGGCATTAGTTCGGCCATCTCCGCATAAACTTCGTCCGGACCTGAATAATTCCAATTGAGCCCCAATCGACGGGCAATTTCTTGAACGATCCACCAGTCCTGTCTCGCATCCCCAGGAAGCGACAGTGCTTTTCGACCCATTTGAACCTGTCGATTGGTATTGGTGACCGTACCGTCCTTTTCGGGCCAAGCCGAAGCAGGCAACACAACATCAGCATGGAACGCAGTCTCGGTCATAAAAAGATCCTGCACCACCAGATGATCGAGTCGGGCCAATGCTTCACGCGCGTGCTGGACATCCGGATCCGACATCGCTGGATTTTCGCCCATGACATAAATGCCGCGTATGTCGCCTGCATAAACCGCATCCATAATTTCCACCACCGTTAACCCCTTTTGCGGATCAAGGCTGGTGCCCCAAGCATCTTCAAATTTGGCGCGAATATTTTCCGCGTCGACAGCCTGATAGTCCGGATAGACCATTGGGATCAGGCCGGCATCGGAAGCACCCTGCACGTTATTCTGTCCGCGCAACGGGTGAAGACCTGTTCCAGGCCGACCGACATGGCCGGTAATTGTTGCCAGTGCTATCAGGCAACGGGCATTGTCGGTACCGTGTGTATGCTGTGAGATGCCCATTCCCCAAAAAATGATGCCACGCTCCGCGTTGGCGAACTTTCTCGCGACGGTACGCAACGTTTCCGCATCAATACCGCAGATCAAGGACATCTCTTCGGGAGTGAATGGCTTGATGTGTTGCTTCAGATTTTCAAAGCCTTCGGTAAATCGGCCAACATATTCTGTGTCATAGAGTTCCTCTTCAATGATGACATTGAGCAAGGCATTGAGTAGTGCAACATCGGTACCGGATTTGAATTGCAGCATGTGGGTGGCATGTCGAGACAAGACAGTCCCGCGCGGGTCCATCACGATTAGTTCGCTACCTCTTTTCTTGGCTTGTTTGAAGAACGTCGCGGCTACTGGATGATTTTCGGTTGGATTGGCACCAATAACGATAACGACGTCAGAATCCGCACATGCAGTGAATGGTGCGGTGACTGCACCAGAACCAATACCTTCCAAAAGCGCCGCGACCGAAGATGCGTGACATAATCGGGTACAGTGATCGACATTATTGGTGCCAAATCCGGTTCGGACGAGCTTTTGAACCAGATAGGCTTCCTCGTTTGAGCCTTTGGCGGAGCCGAATCCCGCAAGACCTGCTGAGCCGGATTGTTCTAGAATTTTTCGAAAACCCTCTGCTGCCAAATCCAGCGCTTCATCCCATTCCGCCTCACGAAAGTGGCTTGAGGGGTCGGCAGGATCAACTTTATCATCCGCATGTTTACTGATCCCATCTCGCCGAATTAGCGGTTTTGTCAAACGGTGTGGATGACGAACATAATCGAACCCGAATCGGCCTTTGACACAGAGTCGATTATGGTTTGCAGGGCCATCTTTACCCTGCACCGCAATGATCTTGTCTTCATTAATTTGGTATTTAATTTGGCAACCCACGCCGCAGTAGGGACAGACACTTTCGATTTCGCTAACCGGAATGCGTTTGTTGACACCGGCCCTGTCAATCACCGATGACTCAATTAGAGCGCCTGTGGGGCAGGCTTGCACACACTCACCACAAGCAACACAGGTGCTGTTGCCCATCGGATCATCGAAATCAAACACAATTTTCGATTGATGACCCCGGTAGGCCATGCCAATGACATCGTTGACTTGGACTTCTCGACAGGCTCGTACACATAGATTACAGTGAATGCACGCATCAAGATACACACCCATTGCGGAATGGCTGCGATCAGGGGAAGGGGAACTCCGTTGCGGCATTCGCCCCATCTCAGGTTGCACCTCACGAGTCCATTGCCAGAAACGTGAATCAGGGTCGTGTGCAATTTCCTGGTCGGGTTGGTCAGCGGCCAGCATTTCGAACACAAGTTGGCGGGATAGCTTTGCCCGTTGGCTGTTGGTATTGACTTTCATTCCTTCGGTAGGTTTGCGAATACACGAGGCAGCGAGAACCCGTTCGCCTTCGATCTCCACCATGCATGCCCGGCAATTACCGTCTGCCCGATATCCAGGTTCGGGCAAATAACAAAGATGTGGTAATTGATTCTGATGCCGGTTGGCTACCTGCCAAATGGTTTCATCGGCAGAAGCCTCGACTTCGACTCCGTCAAGATGGAAACTAATACTCACGCCGTTTTGCATTTCAAATCATCCTCAAAATACTTGATGACCGATAGCAGCGGATTCGCTGCGGCTTGACCCAATCCACAGATTGAGGCATCAGTCATCGCCTGGCTGATGTCATTCAGAACACCCTCCTGCCAAATATCGCGTTCCATCAGTTTGACCGCCTTTTCTGTACCGACTCGACATGGCGTACACTGACCGCAACTTTCGTCTTCAAAAAACCGCATAAGATTTAGAGCGACATCCTTCATATTATCCTGATCACTCAAGATAACAACAGCATGCGAGCCGACAAAGCAACCATACTGATCCAGCGTGCCAAAATCGAGAGGTAAATCGTCCATTGATGCCGGAAGAATTCCACCCGAGGCACCACCTGGTAAATAGGCTTTGAATTGGTGTCCAGGCAGCATGCCGCCACTATATTCATCAATCAGTTCACGTACCGTGACTCCGGCGGGTGCGAGTTTTACCCCGGGCTTCGCAACCCTTCCAGAAACAGAGTAGCTTCTAAGGCCCTTTCCACCGTTCCGGCCGTGACTTGCAAACCAGTCAACACCCCTTTCGACTATGTCGCGCACCCAGTAAAGCGTTTCGACATTCTGCACCAGTGTCGGTCGGCCGAAGATTCCACACTCAGCAACATAAGGCGGACGATGCCGCGGTAACCCGCGCTTACCCTCAATTGACTCGATCATCGACGACTCTTCACCACAAATGTAGGCACCAGCTCCACGTCTTAATTCAACTCTGCAATTACCAAACAGTCCCGCTTGCCTCACATTTTCAATTTCAGTGAGCAATATTTCACGCACTGCTGGATATTCATCACGCAGGTAAATGTAAACCGTTTCAGCTTCGACAACCCAGGCTGCTATTGCCATTCCCTCCAGAAAGCGGTGCGGTTCGTGTTCAAGATAGTATCGATCCTTGAATGTACCCGGTTCACCTTCATCCGCGTTAACTGCCATCAGCCTGGGACCTGAGTAACCGCGTACGATTTTCCACTTAAGTCCAGTCGGAAAACCTGCTCCACCTAGACCTCGAAGTGGAGAGTTCTGGAGAATGGACACTAATTCATCAGCACTCCTGTCTCCTCGGTAGCACTGGTCAAGCAGTTGATATCCACCTTGCGCGCGATAATCTTCAAAAG
>CAZYSR010000293.1:0-2142 GCA_964649525.1 uncultured Gammaproteobacteria bacterium | reverse complement strand
TACATAAACCCACGCAACAAGTGCAGCCACGGACGCTTTGTTTTCAGTTGTGACAAACCGCCAAAAAAATGAGCAAACACCAATATCAGTACCAAGCCAATTCCCGCTTTAACCAGCGTCAGTTCATGCAGCGGATAATATGGACTCAGCCATTTGATAATTGCATCACTGATTGTTAAAAAAACTAATGCACCTAATAGGTAAAGGATGCCTTGGACATTTCGGCTGATAAGTCCTAAAAATTGCATGTGAACCGTTTTGACCTAGAGTTTCAAATTTTTAGATCGCGGTTTTCAGGTTTCGGAGCATGAACACCGACTGATCAAACGAAAGAATTATCCGCCAGAGTTAATTCGTGCGCATCTCAATAATTGGATTCTTCAAATCGGCTGGATGAGATTGAAATTCACCTGATCTGTCGACCGGCATCCTTCTCATCGAGCCACGCTCGGATTATGGCCTGATGCCGCACCCTGCCATAACTTGGAAAGTGTCCAGCGTGAACAATATTGACAGGCAAGTCTAGTAAGCGAACCATGCTACGATAATAATCTGCCGCATCAGAATTGTAATTGTCTTCAACCAACGGCCCGTCATATACCACATCTCCTGAAAAAAGAATACCCGTGCTTTTTTCAAACAGCGCAATTCCGCCAGGCGAATGTCCTGGGGTATGGATGACAAGGAATTGTCGATTGCCAAGATCGATCACATCTCCATCCTCAAGCAGTTGTGTGGCAGGCGCTTTCTTTACTGCATATTCGGTAGATTGAAAAGGACGTGGTGGCAATGCGTGGAAGATATCGTCGGAAACATAAATATCGCTCAGAGTCGTTTTCGCAGTCGGGTTCGCAATCACATCCGCTTCTAGATGATGAACGAGGCGGTGTTCGAATTCACTATGAGCGCCTATATGGTCGAAATGGGTATGACTGGCGACCGCCAGACAGGGTTTCTCAGTGAGCAGAGGAATGCGTTCCCGAAGACTGACTACACCCATGCCGCTGTCAACCAGCATATCGCGATCTCGGCCTCTCACATGCCAAATATTGCAGCGGTAATATTCCTTGACCCAATATTCGTAGATCAGGGTTACTTCATCTGCTAATTTCTTTGTTTTGTACCAGTTTTCTGCTGTGACTCGCTCATTCATGGTTAACAATAAATTAGGGGAATTACATACTTGCTACACATTAAGTTAAATCGGTACAGATTTTAGAATGAGCGTTGCGTGGTTGGTTTATCTGACGAAATGCGGACTGATGGTGGTTATCAACTCGTGTAGGATCAGTAATATATCTTTCGAGCCTAACGCTCGTGCTACCAAAAGTAAGGTTACTCTTTCTAAAATTTCCTATTATCAAAGGAAACTCGCAAGTGGCATTGTCGAAAATCCCGATGCTGGCAAGCAAGTACAATTGCACTGAATTTTCACCCAACGGTCTCGCTATCTGAAATTGGAGTCCGTCGACTTTCCACATCTGTCAAATGAACAAAAACCTCTACGCTACTTCAATTTTTGATCAACTTAAACGTGCCTGTGCCGATGAGTGGGAAGACTATTGTCATCACGACTTCGTCAACGAAGTAGGCGCTGGCACCCTACCCATTGAGTCGTTTCGTTACTACCTGGAGCAGGACTATATTTTTCTGATTCATTTTTCAAGGGCTTGGGCTTTAGCGGTGTACAAATCGAGCAGTGTGTCGGATATGCAGTGGGCTACTGAAATTCTTCATTCAACCTTGAACACAGAGATGAATCTGCATGTCCTGTTCAGCGAACGTTTCGGTGTGTCGCAGGCACAACTCGAAAACTCTTCCGAAGCACAGGCCAATCTTGCCTATACCCGGTATGTACTGGATAAAGGACTGGCCGGAGATGTTCTAGACCTCTACGTCGCCCTTATGCCATGTGTGGTTGGGTACGCTGAAATTGGCAACCGACTTGCCTTGGAATATGATTCGGTGCTTGAGGAAAACCCTTACCGAGAATGGATCGAAATGTACAGTTCAGAAGAATACCAGGAACTAGCCATAAAGACGATCAGCGTACTGGAACGCATCAGCCGCGAGCGAGGCGGCATGGCGCGAATTGAAGAACTAAAAGAAACCTTTCGCGCAGCAACCGTCCTGGAAGAGGGC
>CAZYSR010000292.1:0-2278 GCA_964649525.1 uncultured Gammaproteobacteria bacterium | reverse complement strand
ATCCAATATCAACATTCCAATGGAACTGGTTAGTATGGCGGTAGTTGAAAAGCACTTTGGATTTAAAGCCAAGCAGGTTCTCACCGGAAAATCTGCAGAACGCTTTGGAGCAGTAATCGGTGGTCAGCTTGATGTGCTCATGGAACAGCCCGGCGACGTTTCTAAATACGTCGAAGCAGGACAGTTGAAACCAGTTCTGGCTCTGTGGCCAACCCGATTTGACAATTTCCCGGATGTAAAAGCCCTCGGTGCTGACTACGGTCTGGATTGGGACCCGCTACTGCGATTCCGTGGCATGTTCGTGAAAAAAGGAACACCGCCGGAAATAGTTGAATACCTGGCGGAAGTATTTGCAGAAGCCTACAAGTCTGACGAACATCAGGATTTTGTTAAGCGTAAAAGTCTTGACATCGTTGATTCATTCAGGAGTCGAGCAGACACCACAAAAATCATTGAAGACTCAGTAGGTGTCTACGTCAACCAATTTCGTGAATTAGGATTGCCTATCCGCGAAGGGTTGTAATTCAACATAAATCATTAGAATTCCGTCAGCAGCTTCGACTCATTCAAAGTTGCTGACGGATATTTGTTTTCTTTGCATTTTCGACTGATTGCCTTAAATCATGTCTGACTCTCGCCAGTCTATATTTAAACAAAAATCCCATCTGCTAGAAGGAATCGTTTGGCTTGTCTTTGTTCTTCTGGCAGCCGCATATACGTTTGATTTTGATGACCCACTGCAAGTCTATGAATGGGGACCTGCCCACTGGCCAAGAGTTGTACTGTTCGGTATGTTCGTAGCCTGCCTCTGGCTGCTGTTTGTTGAATCACGGAAGAAAGAAGACAGCGAAGAGGTTGTACCAGCTTCCGAAACCGAAACAAAAATTGAATTTTCAACCCGTGTTCGAATGGTATTGATTTTTGGTCTTCCGGTGCTGTACTCATTTTTGATTCACAGGATGGGCTTCTTACTGATTACACCATTTTTCTTATGTGCTTATATGTGGGTTGTTGGTGTTAAGAAAATACGAACATTGATCATTATGACTGTAGGGATTTATGCTGCCATTGTGATCATTTTTATTAAGCTGATATTTACGTATCTGCCTCCTGGAGCAGGTGTTTTCAATACGATTAACGGATACATTCTCCGAATTGTGCAGTAATGGAAAATTTTTTAGTCGGAACTGAGCAACTGTTTACCGATCCCATCGGCATTCTGATCTTTGTCGTTGCCCTTATTGCAGGCCTTGTATTTGGTGCCGTACCTGGCTTAAGCCTGCTGACCCTTGGGGCAGTTCTACTTCCATTTACTGCGTACCTGTCATCAACACATGCAATCATGTTGTACGGTGTCATCTATGTTGCGGGGGTATATGGAGGCGCTGTAACGGCAATTCTATTTAACATTCCAGGGTCGGTGGAAAACGCACCTACTGCTTTTGATGGATACCCGATGACTCTGAAGGGTGAGTCCGGAAAAGCGATTGGTTATGCGGTTACCTGTTCTGCGTTCGGGGGTACTTTGGCAGCCATCGCCATGATGGCGTTTACAGGGCCTGTAGCGGATTTTGCAATTCGTAATTTTGGACCGATTGAAATTTTTGCACTTGTGTTTTTCGGCCTTGCAGTGGTTGCTGGCATTGGAACCCGCTCACTATCAAAAGGCTGGCTGTCTTTGTTGGTGGGCCTGTTGATCGGATCAATCGGGAGCGACCCTACTGGCGGAATTCCGCGATTTCACTTTGGCACACTTTATTTACACGGTGGTGTTCATTTTGTGCCGCTGATTCTTGGATTTTTTGCTGTTGCAGAAGTTTTTGTGCAGGGGCTGAAACTTGCAAAGGGCGAATATCAAGCGCCTAAGGTTTCAGTTTCCTATCCAACATTCTTTGAATTCTGGAAAATGAAGTTCGTCGTTGTGCGCTCCGCACTTATTGGATTTTTCTGTGGCGTGCTGCCTGGAATTGGAGCCACTTTGGCTGCTTTCATGTCATACAACGAAGCTGTGCGCTGGTCAAAGAATCGTCTGAATTTTGGCAAAGGCGAGCCAGAGGGCGTCGTGGCACCCGAGACCGCAAATAATGCGGCCACTGGTGCAGCAATGATTCCATTGCTGGCCTTGGGTTTGCCCGGCGGTGCGTTGACCGCCATGATGATCGGTGTTTTCAATTTGCATGACATGGATGTTGGGCCACTGATCATGATCGAAGCGCATGACCTCGTCTGGGTACTATTCGCTTCAATGTTTTGGGCGAGTCTTGCAATTCTATTCGTT
>CAZYSR010000291.1:0-4213 GCA_964649525.1 uncultured Gammaproteobacteria bacterium | reverse complement strand
CCCGGTGAGCGCCGAGTTATGTGGCGTCTCACGATTAATGGTGACCGGCCAGTCTAGCTAAGTTCTGACGCCGCGCAATCGCTCAGTTCGCCGTCTCAGTAGCTCGATTGAAGTCAGCAACAGTACTGATACCAGTACCAGCAATGTTGCGACTGCGAGAATGGTTGGACTAATGTGTTCGCGAATTCCTGAAAACATCTGCCACGGAATGGTTCGCTGCTCAAAACTACCGACAAATAGAATCACAACGACTTCGTCAAATGAGGTGATAAAGGCGAATAATGCGCCTGAAATCACTCCTGGCAGGATCAGTGGAACGACAACTTTGAAAAATGTAGTTACACCATCGGCTCCCAAGCTGTTAGCAGCTCGAATCAGACTGCGGTCGAATCCGACCAGCGTCGCGGTAACTGTAATGACAACAAATGGAGTGCCTAAAGCCGCGTGGGCGAGGATAACACCGAGGTGGGTTCCCTGTAAATTGACTCGGGAATAGAAGAAGAACATTCCACAAGCTGAAATTATCAGTGGTACGATCATCGGGGAAATCAGAATCGCCATTAACATTGTTCGATAAGGCACTTCTCGACGGCTGAGTCCCAAGGCAGCTACGGTGCCGAGTGTCGTTGCAATCAAAGTGGAAAAGATTGCAATAATAAAACTGTTGTTAACTGCTCCCCGCCAGTTGAGATTGGTAAAGAAGTCCTCATACCATCGCAACGAGTATCCATCTGGGTTGAATGACAGCATTTCGGGGGTAAACGTGAAAAACGGTACCGCATTGAAAGATAGCGGTACGATGACCAGAATGGGAAAAATCAAAAACAGGAAGATCAGCCCGCAGATAATGCGGAACGAATAATGCCAGATGCGTTCAAGTGGTGTCGTGTAGGGTGGTAATTTACTTTTCATTTGGCTTAGCCTACCCGAGTTTCATGTTATCGACGCCAACAATGCGATCATACAGGAGGTAAAGTACCAGCACAAGACCTAACAGTATGATTCCGAGTGCTGCAGCCAAGCCCCAGTTCAGAGAAACTGAAACGTGGTAAGCGATGAAGTTACTAATAAATGTGCCGGACGTTCCACCAACAAGGGCGGGAGTAATGTAGTAACCGATTGCAAGAATGAATACAAGAATCCCGCCTGCTCCGATTCCCGGAATTGTGTTTGGCGCATATACCTTGAAAAATGCACTGAACGGGTGCGCACCAAGAGAAACGGCTGCCCGCATATAGCTCTGTGGGATCGTCTTCATCACGCTGTACAGCGGAAGAATCATAAAAGGCAGCAGGATATGGGTCATTGCCACGACGGTTCCGGTAGCGTTATGAATCATTGCCAACCGGTTTTCGTTTTCAATGATGTTGAGGGCGACCATGATGTCATTGAGCACACCTTCTCTTTGCAGCATTGCGATCCATGAAGTCGTACGTACCAGTAAAGATGTCCAGAATGGCAGCAGCACCAACATTAGCAAAAGATTACTGGTTTTAAGAGGCAAAGTTGCCAGAAGATAGGCAACTGGATAGCCCAAAATCAGAGTCATAAGTGTGATCAAGGCACTCAAGTAGAGTGTGCGCCAGAACAATTTGAGATAGATTCGGTTTTTCTCATCTTGGAATTGCACGTCTCCGTCCGGAGTGACCTGTAAATCAATCGCGGCCCAGAAATAGCCAGCTGTAAGGTTTGGTGAAAATGTTTTGATGACCTGCCAGGTTTCAAGCTCGCCCCATTTTTTGTCGACCTTAATGACTGCCTCTTTGTAAGGTCCTTCGTCTATTTTTGGAATTCGTCTTTGGGATTTTCTGAACAGACTGTTCATCCCGGGTAGTTCGTAATTGAGGCGTTTACCGACCCGAGTGATTAGTTTTTCTGGAGCGCCAGCTTTAACATCTTCAACTAGCGCTTGATAAGCACTCTCATTGGGTAGTTCACCTGATGTTGCATCCCACTGTTTGAGTTGTTCAACCGTTTTTGGAAGGTAGGAAGACACGACTGGGTCTTCAACACCTCTCCACAACATGTCTCCTATTGGCACTAGAAAGGTCAAACCAATAAAGATGAACAATGGCGCGACCAGGGCGAGAGACTTCATCTTGTCTCGGCGAAGCGCACGAGCCAAAGCCGTTTTCAGTGGGACGCCGTCTGCTGTTGTCAGAGGTTGGTCAGGAAGAACAGCTGAATTAGCCATAGTTTATGGTGTCGCGGATGGGTTTAAGTGTTGATAGATTGTTGTTATATTCAATGTGAGGCACCAGCAATTCTGCCAGTGCCTCTCATTGACCATGTCTAAATTATCTAGACCAAATCTGAATTACTGAGCAAGCCAAGAATTGAATTGTTCGTTCAGATCATCTTGGTTGTCTGCCCACCACTCAATGTTGAACAGTAAGGTTGTTTTTGAGTTGGCGGGGTCAGTTGGCATGTGAGGTGCCATCTCGATACCCAGTTCCGCATGTGTGCTAACCAAAGCAGCGGATGATTTGCGTACCGGACCATAGGAAATGTATTTCGCCTGGTCGGCCAGTCTTTGGGTGTCTGAAGCATAACGTAGCAACGCCAAAGCTTGATCGCGATGAGGTGCGCCTTTTGGAATCACCCAACCATCAATATCGAACACCTGCCAGTCCCACAACATGCCAATTGGCTGTCCTTCTTCTTCAATCGCTGAAAACAGACGACCATTGTATGCAGAGGACATCACCACTTCACCATCGGCGAGCATTTGCGGAGGTTGTGCACCGCGTGTCCACCAAACTGTCTCAGCTTTAACAGAGTCGAGTTTAGCGAAGGCCTGTGCTACACCTTCAGGTGTGTCCAGAACATCGTATACGTTATCTGGTGATACACCATCTGAAATCAGAGCCCACTCAAGATTGTTAATTGGTTTCTTCTCCATCCCCCGCTTCCCGGGAAAACCCTCCATATCAAAGACGTCAGATATCTGAGTTGGAGCAGGCGATAGCATATCGGTGCGATAACCCCAAGTAGTCGAATAGACAATATTTGGAATATGGCAATCCGAGGTCAGAAAATCACCCATATCTTCACTTGCTGGAGTTCCATCAGGTGCTGGGTTAAGGATCTCATCGATATCAACTTCTTCGATCAGTCCCTCATCACACAATGTAATAGCGTCAGCTGCGATGGCATCCAGAAGAGACCATGTAACGTTTCCGACTTCTGCCTGGGCTCTTAACTTGGCGACTCCTTCGGATGCAGAGTCATCGTTAATGATTGTGATACCAGGATTTTCAGCCATAAATGGATCATGGTAGGCAAGTTGCTGACTCTTTGAATAAGCACCGCCCCACGATACTACTACCAACTCCTGGGCCTGAGCAGTTACAAAACCGCCCGCAAGAACCAGGGCAGAGGCCGACAAGATGCCGTGTTTAAGAATTGATTTTTTCATTCCATAATTCTCCGTTTTATAAAGCCTGATTGGCTCATAAATTGAAACTTAGGTTCTACAATTTAGACGCCAACCGTCGTTTCAACAACTAATTTGCCGTCATAAATATTGAGTATAGGTAATTTTATGTGCGCGTGTTAGAAAATCTCATTCAGATTTTTACTAAAAAGGTGAATAAAACGTTGAATTAAATTATGTGGTTGAATAAGCCATCAAGCAGTTCTTCAGAAACCAGTTCCCTGACTATTGAATGAAGATCGAGTTCTGAGGTGATCTGTTGAAGATTTAAGTGTCAAATGCAGTGCAAATATTTTGGTTTGCCTGACTGCAATTTCATAAAAAATTGAAATGCAGATTCACGAGCAAAAATCATAAAATCATACGGTCTGAAAAACAGGCAATAAACTCGAGTTTTTGGTAAAAGAAACAGGAGCACTGAATATGGCGGAAGTACACAACCGGCAACATGGGGCGATGGAGTTTTCGCAGCCTCCAGTTGATTTGGATACCGTGCGAAGATATCGACTAGAGCGGGTTAAACAGCAGCTTCGCAGCCGGGACTTGGCTGGGGCTTTGCTGTTTGATCAATTGAACACTCGATATGTAACTGATGCAACCAATATGCAGATTTGGTGTTCGCACTACGAAGCACGTTGTGCATTTGTGGCAACCGAAGGACCTGTCATTTTGTGGGACTTCGGTGACATGCCTCATCTTGCCGAAGATCTGCCAACGATTGATGAATACCGGGTCATTACACCATTCTATTTCTTTGCCGCCGGATCGCGTTGTGAG
>CAZYSR010000290.1:0-4643 GCA_964649525.1 uncultured Gammaproteobacteria bacterium | reverse complement strand
ACTGAACATGTGCCACCACCTAATCCTGCCAATTGTCCTTTCAAATGTAATGGGATCTGCAATCTGCAGTGTGCGGATTATGTGGACTATGTTCTGGAAAAGGAAGGTGATGTTGCAGCAGTTGTGTCCGAAACTGTTTCCAGTGTTCCGTACTTTCCTCCAGTTGATTACTGGCAGCGGGTTCGAAAGGCGTGCGATAAGCACAATGCCATGCTGATTCTGGATGAAATTCCGCATTCGCTGGGTCGAACGGGAACCTTGTTTGCTTTTGAGCATTATGAAATTACTCCTGATCTACTGGTTTTGGGAAAAGGGCTTGGTGGTGGAGTATTTCCTTTGGCTGCCGTGATTGCAAAAGAGGAATTTAACGTTGTTGAAGACCGTTCTATTGGACACTACACCCATGAGAAAAACCCGGTCGCCTGTGCAGCAGGATTGGCTACCTTGGAGGTTATTGTTGAAGAAAATCTAGCAGAACGTTCCAAAATTCTCGGGCGAGAAGTCAAGCGTCATCTTCAAACAAATCTCGATAAATTCAATTGTGTTGCCGACGTTCGTGGACTTGGATTGCTGCTCGGCGTTGAGTTGGCTGACCAGCAGTACGATGGCACAAAATTGGCCAGTGAAATTCTGTACGCCTGTTTGCAAACAGGCTTAAGTTTCAAGGTGTCGATGGGAACAGTGTTGACACTAGCTCCACCACTGAACATCTCACAAAATGATTTGGACAGGGCGCTAGACATATTGATCAATGCGATTGGGAATATTGCCACGCAAGCACAGGGCTCTTGATCAAGTTCAAGTTGTGTGCCCTTTGAAATCTTTTGAATCCATCAAATTTATCCCCATCGATAAATTAAAATTGCCGCTCTAACCAACACCCCGTTGGCATCTCTTGTGGATGCCCAACGAGAATTAATTTCTTTTCTGCAGTTGGTTAGATTTATTTTTTTAGACATTTGAGCAATATTCGAACTCATTAGAGGCAGCAGCACATGAAATCAGAGTACGTTTATAAAAGAACATATCAGGGCAAGGTTAAGGGCCTGATTCTTGATTGGAGCGGAACAACAGCAGATGCGTTTGTGATCGCACCGGCTATTGTATTTGTTGAAGCTTTTGAAAAACACGGCGTGGAAATCTCTATGGAAGAAGCGCGAGGTCCTATGGGCCTTAGGAAGGACTTGCATATTGCCGCGCTGATGGAAGTGCCCGAAATCAGAGACAGATGGACAAAGGTATACGACGCTGAGCCGTCTCAAAAGGATGTTGATGCAGTGTTTGCTGATTTTGTTCCGATGCAACTGTCCTGTTTAAGTCGATATACGAAACTGCTCCCCGGGGTCGCAGAATTGACCCAACAGTTTCAGAAAGATGGAATCAAAATCGGTTCGACTACGGGATTTACAAAGAAAATGGTGGAAATTCTGGCCGCAGATGCAGCCAAGCAGGGATACAAGCCGGACGTTACCGTCGCGGGCGATGAAGTTTTTCATGGTGCTCGCCCGAGACCATTCATGATCTATCGAAATCTCGATATGCTTGATGTATGGCCAATCGAGTCTGTTGTCAAAGTCGACGATACAGTAGGTGGCGTAGGCGAAGGTCTGACAGCAGGTTGCTGGACTGTAGGGATTGCGGGATACAGCAACTACATGAACATTAATACCATAGAGGAATGGGAATCAATGTCAGAAAAAGAGTATGCTCGAAGGCTTGCTATATCCAGAGATACGCTTGAGAAGTGTGGCTCTCACTATGTCATTAACGAGTTTACGGAACTGCCTGCCGTGATTGATGACGTGAATGTAAGACTAGCACGTGGAGAAAGGCCATAAGTCACGGCCGACAGGCTTCTTGTCAATGATCTAGTGCCGTATGAAGGTGTTACAATTTGCTGAGAGCAGTCTGAGTGAGGAATTTCCACTTCACTTCGACCTCTCAGCAAACTCCGGCTCAGAATAAGACTTTGACTTGCGTGGCCGCTCTTTTACCGGTGAATCTCTGTGCACAGCATGTGGTGGCCACAAATCACTGAGACTGAAAGTAATTGCCTCAAATGGCGGCAGCGAAACTGGTTCATCGTCAAACAGTCTGTCGTTCAATACCCACCGCGTTTCGCACAGAAAATATGCCGCTAATGAGCGGTTATCTGGGTCCACCAACCAAAGATACCTGACACCCTCGCGGGCATAAACCGCACTTTTTCCACCCAGATCAAGCTTACGGGTCGACGGGGAAAGTACTTCGCACACCCAATCCGGTACTAAGGTGAAGTAGGCGGTAGTCGGAATCTCGGGCATTCTTACGCGTCGCCATCCTGCAATGTCAGGTACCACAATGTCCTCACTCAGGTGGAGTTCAGGCTCGTCGATGATCCACCAGCCGCCAGGTCCACCTTCACCAAAGTGATAAGGATTACTGATACGACTCCCAAGCCCCGAACTGGCTATTGCATGAAGAGGCGCAGGTCTGGGATGAGTGTATAGTTTGCCGCCGACAATTTCTGCAACCTTGTGTGGCGGTGCATTCAACACGTCCTGATATGTTGCCCGGACTGAAGCTGAATCATTTTTTCCCGCCTGCCTTTTTTTCATTGTGCGTTGAACCTTCAACGGTGTTGCGGTTTGATTCCTGTTGAAAAGTGAGTGCTGATCAATAATTTAATTGTCTAAGCGGCAATTTTACCCAATCAAATACAGATAAATATCCAGCATCAGTGATTACTTCACTTCAGATGCTCACGCGATAAATCAGCGTCTCGAATCGTTTGATTGAATGATTGGTAAAAGTTCGGAAATATGGAAGGGGAATTGAATATTTTCTGCGCGTCTTGCTAATCAAACTGCTAATTTTGTTATCGAAAATAGTTTGATCGCTTTACCTTCAAGGAATCACTTGCACGAATCAGTTGGATAGTCAAAGTGACGAATAATCGCTGCAATTTCTTCGTCATTCCAGACTGCGGACAAATTCATATTGACCGTTAATCCAGTGTCCTTCATTTCGGAGTTAAGTGAACTTTCGATTCTGGCAATTCCATCGCTGCGAAAGATATTAATTTTGTGTTCAACTGTGCAACTCAATGAAACTGCCTCATTTGTGATTGCGCGGTAGTGCATCGAGGTTTCAAGTGAAATGGCAATTTCTTCATCACTAAATCGGAACGTACATTGCGGCATTTTCCAGGAATACTCGAACTGATCAGCACCTAACTCTTTTCGTTCCCTTTGCAGTTCACCCTCAGATTCGAATATCCAACTTGGTTGAACTGGTAGGTTTTTGGCGCTAGGGAACGGTGTCGACAATTCAGTTCCAGAAACAAACCGCGGCAGTTTCAGATTTGATTGCTCTGATGAGATTCTTATGGAAGCAGGTCGTGTAGTAGCCCAGACAAGCGGCCAATAGGATGTACCGAAAGCCAGCCGAATTCGATTTCCGCGAGTGAAACGATAGGCTGTTGACGGCAGTAGGATACGATAGCGAATCGGTATACCGGGGGAAAGGTGTGAAATTTCATCCAGTGATTCGTCAAGCGCGAGATTTAAAATCTGTCGGCTAACCAGATTGGAGCTATCATCGCCAGATACTTCGCAAAGTCGGCAGACCAGCTGAGCATCGCGCTTGTCTCTAATCACATCAATTGATAACTCCGCGTGACCGTTCAGTATGAGGTCTTGGACAAGCGGTTCGGAGTCGAAGCAAAGAGAACGTTTGTCGTCAACGCTCTGATTAAGCGGGAGCCCTCCCACTCGGCCAAAATACCCGGTATCCCCTGCGCATTCGCCATGCCGCAGATTGTTAGGTACATCGAAAAACTGAATTTCTGAAGTAGGTTGATCTGTTAACTTATCGCGGTCAAGACATAGCGTAGTGATTTCCGACTGTTCAATATTATCGATCTCGATCCATTTCCCATTTCGTTTCCTCAGACGGTTCTGAGGTGGATCAAATTCACGTTGCCAGACTCGAAGGCGAGGCCAGTCCAAGTCTTGTTCCGGATCATTCTTCAGCCAATGGTCCCACCATTCGAGTGTAAGGTCCTGAAAACTGATCTGCGGTCCGGGTTCACCCTGGTCGGGATAGTGATGTCCCCAAGCCCCGACAATGCCCCAGCAAATGTCGGGTCGCAATTTGACCAAGTCCATCACCATATTGGAATATCGATCTGACCAGCCACCAATGGCAAGAATTGGACAGGAGAGCTGTTTCGAACTGAAAACAACTGAACCGTGCCGCCAATACTCGCCTCTAACAGAATTTTGTATCCATTCATTAAGCGGAAAGGCGAGCTTGTTCAGTCTAATTTTCCACAGATTAAGCCATCCTTTGCCGACCGTCGCAAGATCCGGTGGGGAAGCGAGAATTGCGGGTAATGTAGCGCCCCATTCGAAACTGTCGGTGAGCAAACAGCCTCCCATCCAGTGAATGTCATCATCAAATCGATTGATTGTTGCACAATTGGCCACAATTGCTTTCAATGGGCCCGGAGCATCTACTGCTGCCTGCAGGGCTGCCGTCCCGCCCCAAGAAGTGCCAAACATTCCTACACGACCTGTACACCAACTTTGTGCAGCGATCCAATCAATAACATGTCGTGCATCAGACAGTTCATCATCCGAGTACATATCCGACATATGTCC
>CAZYSR010000289.1:0-1777 GCA_964649525.1 uncultured Gammaproteobacteria bacterium | reverse complement strand
GATGATGAGGGAAAAGTCGAATCTTTCAATCTGGACAGCGATATTGACCCTTTTGCAATAACGATTGAAGACATTGAATCAATCCTTCTTTTGCCAAAATTGCCGCGCAGTTTGGGAAAATCTGATGAATATAAAGAGGTTCTCGCCAACCGTGGTCGATTTGGGCCCTATCTTTCGGTAATACGCGCAGATGGGAGCAAATTCAACGTGAGCCTAGGCAAAACCGATAATCCTACAACAGTCACACTTGAACGCGCAATTGACGTCATCAATGCTTCTAAATCAAAATCCGGTTCGAGAAGGGGGCAACGCTCCACCATAAAATCTTTTAAAGACTCGAAAGTTCAGATACTAGACGGACGATACGGACCCTATGTAACAGACGGCAAAGTCAATGCCAGTGTACCACCTTCTCTGGTTGCTTCCGAGTTAAGTCTCGAAACCTGCACGGAATTGCTTGAGAAGAAAAGAAAAAGCAAACCCAAGAAGCGTACAGCATCCAGGAAAAAAAATACAACCGCTGTGCGCAGAGCGAAAAGCGCCTAATTCTTCAATTCAGCTCACCATCGCAACAGCCTGTCGCAGTGATTCAAAATCGGTCTATGACTTGTTGATCAGTTAGATGAACACCTCTGTGTGCTCAACTAGTACCGCTAGATTGAGGAATGTCAGTCAATGGAAGTACCAAAACTAGTCCGGATGTTTCATATTGACTTAGTTCTATTTTCCAAGCCCAAGCTACCGAAACATGACGCTGGCAGAACCTGTAAATCGCGCAATTTAAACTACTCTATGATAGTTTCACGTATACGAAGATGCCCTTAGACCACCATTGCCGGTGGAATGGGTGTGTGCATGGTTGCATCGATGAATGCATCGGGTAAAATGTCACTCTGACGATAAAGCTTGAAATTCAATAAAACTGGCTGCCGTCCTGCCGGCATGTTTCCTAAGGAGTGTGCCACAGAATAATAATGAACAACATCATATTCGTAGGAGAATATTCATGCGAGATTCTTCGCGTCCGCCGGAGAAGCGCAGCACCTGGCACAACGACTTTTTCTCAGGCCATTTTCGAACCCCCGAATCCGTCTCATCCCTGCTGAAGCTGGCCTTAAGCCCTGAGGAGCTTGAGCTGTTTGACCTAGACACCCTGCGGGTGGAATCTGGCAACCTCACCGACCCCGCTTCTCTTCGGGGCATTCACTCTGAGCTGGTTGCATCGGTGAACCTAAAAGACGGCGAGCCGCTCACGGTCAGCGTCGTTGTGGAACATAACAGTCATCCGTACAGTCAGGTGATGTCGCAGATACTGTGGTATGTAGCCAGGCTGTACAAGGATGGTGCCAGGGTTGTACTGCCGATTCTGATATACCATGGTCGCAGGCCCTGGCGCAGGAAGAAGAGATTTCATGCGTTTCAGCACGCCAGTCTGCCGGGGAAGTTTATGGCGTGTTTTGGCCAAAGGCTGGTGGATTTTGAGGCGATAGAGTTGAGTCTGCGCGAACCGGGAATAGAGGGACGCCTGTCGGAGTTACCGTTGGTGGAGAGAGTGGTATTGCGGGTGATGTCAGAGATATGGGAGGCTGATGCGAGCGATTATGCGCAGTGGATGGATGAGATTCGGGAATTGCCGCACAGTCAGCAGCGCGAGTTGTCGGCGAGTTTGAGGGAATATTTTGTGAATGTCAGTAAAGTAAATAAAATGACGGTTGTACGCAAGGTGAGAGAGATGCACCCGGGAGATGAATATATGCAGCACGAATTGGAACTATTG
>CAZYSR010000288.1:0-4477 GCA_964649525.1 uncultured Gammaproteobacteria bacterium | reverse complement strand
AGGTGCGAAAGAATTTCTTCTGGCACTAGGATAAAGTGATCTGGGTAAGTCTCTGAACTTGCGAGGACAACCGCATTGAGTGGGGTTCCAAGACCAAAGTCGACACGATCGAGTTCAAATCCAGCTGCACCTCCTCCACTCAGTCCAAAATCTCCCAGAATATCATCGTCGATGCCTTCAAAGACCCATTCATATTCTGCAGGCACGTTGGGATTTTTTCGGTAGTACATACCTTCAAAATCACCCTGAGCGCTAAATCCAACACCAGCCAGCTGTTGAGGTGGGCGACCGTTTCTGAGCCACATACCACCATATTCTCCGTCCAACGCGTTGTAGTATTCACCGGCATCTGCTGCCCAGGTTCGAATTCCGCCTTCGGCTCTTCGAATTTCAATCATTCCGGGCAGGTCTTCACGGATCCCGATTTTCCAGTAGAATCCGTTTCCACCCATGTACATCAACCTTCCACCTGTTCTGCTGTATTCATAAATTGCATCCAGGGTGTTGGCGGTGTGATACTCTGGATGGCTCATGGTCATTACAACACGATACGGCCTTAGAATATCAATACCATCCTCGTGAATGTCCTCATCGGAAATCACATCGTAGTCGTGCCCCAGGTGTTCAAGCCAAGCAAGCAAATGGGTATCTGCGGGTAAATGTCGCATGCCCGATACGGCGTAGGGTCGAAAGATTGTCATGTACCGTGGCCGCATGGTTAACGATGGTCTTAACCTGGAAGACAGGCAGATTCCACTGCCATCGGTGTGCGAGTTGTATGTGGAAAGTCCAAACTCGCGTACGATGTCTGGCGTCCAACGTCGGTTGCCCATTTTTTTGACCAGAGCATCGTAATCAGGCCCGGCCGTTCCACGTGCCTGATTGTTGTAGACGGTATAAGTAAAGGTCGGAATAATGACACAGATCTTGGATTGTGGTTTGCCAGTCTTGGGTCGCACATAAAAAGGAATGTCTTCAAATTCACCCTGGCACTCGATTCTCATTGAATACATAGCACTTCTGAAGTCATTAGGAACCTGGAATTCAAAGTCGGTTTCCCACTTGCAGTCGTAAATGTCATCTTCATGGAAGTGGATAGCACCGTAATCCTCTGGTGCATGCTTCCAGGCCATCTCTTTTCCACTCCAGTTTGAGCCTCGCATCGCGCGAGTTGGAACATTGACCAATTCCCCATGCAGTCGGAGTGGGCCAACGTCCTTGATGGACTGAGTACTGATGCCGAGTGAAAAGTCCCATAATGCAGTCGTATTTTCGGCATCAGTCCTAGAGGTGTCTCTTATGTTCAGGGAGTCGTGGGAGTACACACAATTTACGATGCCCGGCAGTTCGATCTTTCCGTTGTAGTGGTTCGCTTTGATTTCGCTGCCTGAAGATGCAATATAAATTTCCTGCACTTCAGCCAGTGAAGGTGAGTGGTCAAATTGACCGTCCTTGGAAGCAGGGTACAGGTCATCGTGTCGCGGCCCGCATGGAGACTGTCCAATGACGATATTGTTGGTCTTGCAATCAACTGAGCACCAGACGGTGTACCAAATTCGTTCATGCAAAACTTCGCTGAGGCGTAGCTCAGTGTCCGATTTGAGACAGGTTCCCAGGTGACCTGAATCAAGGAATAGTTCAAGTAGATTTTCACCGGAACTGTTTTTCAGACAAATGATTGATTGGCGGCCTGCATTGGGAAGTGTTGGCCAGACATTGGCTACAACTGAGAAATGTTCCTGGTGCGTCAATTTGTCTTTCACCTCTACCCGAGCATAGGATCCGAGTTTGACGGGTTGCTTTCGTGACGGAAATTGACCGGAATAGACTGAGCTTAAATCCTCTTCGATAATGCCAGGTCCAATTGGATTGGGGTCTGCGCAGGTGATTCGAACGAGTCTGACGGAATAGGGCTCGTCAAGCTCGCTGCTAACTTTGAATTGAATGGTCTGATTGTGACCGACACACCATCGGTCTGCATAACCTGATATCGGAATCAATTGTCTCCACCTTTGTTGTAATTTGTTAGGCTTATTGTAGTCAGAACATTTGTATTAGAACTAGAGTTACGACATTGGCCCGATAACTTTTCAGGATGTGCCGAACGATTCAAACTAAGGACTCGTAGCTGGGATATGGTCGCATAATGTTACTCTAGCAACGTGTATTGCATACAAGATTGAGGTCGGGACGGAATATATTAACAACTACTTCAATGTAGTAATTCAGTCGCCGGCTGGCGGTTATAACAAGCGAGTTATGGACGGGAAAACGGCTCGAAAGGGATGTGCAGTTTCATGCAGATCAAGTCGGTTTGGGTGTCGACAAATCCACAACACAAATCCAAATGTACTATGAGGGTGCCAGATTGATGAAGAACCCTTCTGCCAAGTTTCAATTTGACTGCGACCGGATTGAAGTTTCTAGTGATGATTCATTTGCCAAACTTTCCGCAATTTTTAGACTTCTTGGTTGTGAGGAAGAGATTGCAAAATCGGTCTCCAATCATTTAGTTGATTCCAGTCTTAGTGGGGTGGAAAGCCATGGGGTCATGCGAGCTTTACAGTATGTGAAGCAGTTCGAAATGGGATTTATGAAACCTGACGCAACACCGAAGATAGTGGCCTGTGACAATGGCTGGGAAGCAGTCGACGGAGGCGGAGGTGTCGGAATACCAGCCATGGAGTTAGCCTACGAGCGAGGTATGCTGCAGGCCAGAGAAAAAGGTGTGTCAGTTGTTGCTGTTCGCAATGTCGGACATACTGGACGAATTGGTGCTTATGCAGATGTTGCGGCTGAAAAAGGATTTATGACAATCTGTATTGGTGGTGGTAATAGAAAGATATGGCGACAGGTTGCACCATATGGTGGTGCC
This sequence comes from uncultured Gammaproteobacteria bacterium, assembly GCA_964649525.1. Taxonomy (GTDB): domain Bacteria; phylum Pseudomonadota; class Gammaproteobacteria; order Arenicellales; family JAJDZL01; genus JAJDZL01. Next base: position 1,602 of record CAZYSR010000288.1, on the reverse strand, counting down.
AAGGGCCTATATCCAACCAATCCTTGGGCCATTGGAATGCCGGGTGGTAATGATGATCCGGTGGTGGTTGATTTCGCAACCTCAAGGATTGCAGGCGGCGTGGTTTATGCTGCGCGTATGGCTGGAGCGCAACTGCCCGAAGGATACATTATTGACTGCGAAGGGAATCCAACCACGGACCCAGAGGATTACTTCAATGGTGGTGCTATTCTTCCCGCGGGTGAACACAAAGGTTATGGACTCGGCCTGATTGGTGAGATCGTTGCAGATGCTTTACTGGGAGAGCCGACAACCGAAGGAAACTGGTTAGTCATCACGTTAGATATTGAGGCGATGCAGTCGAGCTCAGCATACTCAAAAGCTGTCCAAGCAATTTTGACTGAAGTTCGTGAATGTCCACCTGCACCAGGATTTGAACGGGTTGAAATACCAGGCCAACTTTCGCGAAATCACAAAAGACTCTGTAATGGAGTTGTTGCCATCCCAGAGCACACTTGGCGGCAGATATGCGATATTTACACAGAGTTGTCTGAAGGGATTGATCGTTCAGTTGATCAGTCTAGTGGGCACAATGCACCGTGATATTGACTGAATTCCTGCAATTCGCTGTAAATGATGAAAGGTGCGACATACAAGATCAACCTTGAATTCGATATTTTCCCGAGCTGTTGCCATGACTGACTTGGTACGTTGCGGGTGGTGTGAAGATGACCCACTGAACCGCGAATATCACGATCTAGAATGGGGCGTTCCGGAGCATGACAGCAGGAAATTGTTCGAATTGCTATGTCTAGAAGGGGCGCAGGCCGGATTGAACTGGATCACTATCCTGCGCAAAAGAGCACACTACGTAAAAGTGTTCGACAACTTTGATCCCGAGCGAATCGCCCGCTATGGCGACGAAAAGGTTCAGGTGTTACTCAATGATCCGGGAATCGTGCGAAATCGGCTAAAGGTCAGGGCATGTATCCAAAATGCGCAGGCTTGTCTGGACATGCAAGAATCCGGATTGAATCTTGATCAGTATTTCTGGGATTTTGTTGATGGGTCTCCTATTCAAAACAACTGGACAGAAACGCTACAGGTGCCGGCGAATACCGCTTTGTCGGATTCGATGAGCAAGGATTTGAAAAAACGAGGGTTCAGTTTTGTTGGTAGCACAATCTGCTATGCGTTCATGCAGGCAGCAGGTTTGGTAAATGATCATCTGGTAAGTTGCTTCCGACATTCGCAATGTACACCGAATAATCCCGTATAGAACCGTATGTCTTGTCTGATAGTTTTTGTCGTAGTAGAAGTCGGCGACTGTACAGAAAGAGACCCATTCAGTTAGACCGGGAACGAATTGGACAATTGTTTGCTCGGTATAAGCAATGCGTCCAACCAATCCACTTGATTGAATCTAGTTACTTCGGCCGAGCTCAATTTTTTCCTCTGTAGGAAGAGGTACGCTAGTCAAACGCCGTACAATTGACACCTTCAATTGTTCAACATCAGTGTACTTATCCAGGTGACATGAAAGGTCGGCGTATCCACTTTATCTTTCTCAATATCGGACATTTTCTGGACCATCTGTTCGTCTTGATTTTTGCGACTGCTGCG
>CAZYSR010000287.1:0-7044 GCA_964649525.1 uncultured Gammaproteobacteria bacterium | reverse complement strand
ACACCACAGTCAATCAGTGCTTCAATGGTCTCGCTGTTTCTCTGATCTGAAAAAAAGGTGCTAATTCCTTCCGCAACAATCGGTCCAATGCCATGAACTTCGGCTAATTCCTCCTGACTCTTTGATTTCAATTCATCAAGTGTTCCGAACTGCTGCACCAGAATCACGGCAGTCGACTCTCCGACGTGTGGTATACCCAAAGCGACAAGGAACTTTGGCAGTGTGGTTTGCTTGCTCTTTTCAATTCCTTCCAGTAAATTATTCGTTGATTTCTCCCCCATTCGGTCAAGTTTCGTCACCTGATCAGCGGTTAATTTATACAAATCTGCGACCGTTCGGACCAGACCCTGATCGACCAAATCACTGACCAAGGCTGGACCGAGTCCTTCTATATCCATCGCACCTCTGGATACAAAATAACTGATGCCCTGTTTCAATTGGGCTTGACAAATCAGTTTGCCAGTACACCTGGAAACCGCTGCATCTTCATCACGAACGATCGGCGACCCACATACGGGACATTCAGTTGGAAATTTGTACGGTTCAGTACCTTCTGGTCGTTGATCCTCAATGACTCTAACCACTTGCGGGATGACATCACCTGCGCGCCGAATGATGACTGTGTCACCAACTCTGACATCAAGACGTCTGATTTCGTCCTCATTGTGAAGCGTTGCATTGGAGACGACGACCCCGGCGACTTCAACAGGATTTAACCGGGCAACGGGTGATGCCGCACCTGTTCGCCCGATCTGAATGTCGATCTCCTTTACGGTTGTAGTACGTTCCTGTGCAGGAAATTTGTGTGCGGTAGCCCAGCGAGGTGCCCGGGTAACAAACCCCAGCTTTTCCTGATCAGCCGTGCTGTTTACCTTGTATACGACACCATCGATGTCATAGTCGATGCGGTCCCGGCTATCTAACAGGAACTGATGAACTTTTAGACATTCTTCAATTCCATGTGCTAATTTTGCTTCCGGTGATACTTTAAATCCGAGCTTCTTCAACAGATCCAACTGACCGAACTGAGTCTCTGGCGGGGTTGGACCTTCGTAGCGTGCGATTGAGTAAAACATTGCATCAAGCGGCCGCTTGCTGGTCACCAGCGGGTCTAACTGCCGCAAACTTCCGGCAGCGGCATTACGCGGGTTCATGTAGGTCACTCGCTTGGCCGGTTTACTCACCGTGTCTGTCGGGGAGGACAGGCTGACCTCCTCCTTGGCGTCAGTCGTAACGGCTGAATTTGCCTGCCCACCATCAGACTCTGACTGGACAGTTGAAATCTCCTTTCCCGAATCCTTGGCTTTCGCCTGTTTGATCCGTTCGCGTTCAGCTTCTTCCTGAATCAGCCTGCGATTCAGAAGCTCAAAGCCTTTGCGCCCCATAAACACTTCTCCCCGCACCTCGAGCAGAGTCGGCGCTGAATCAGCCTGAAGTTCAAGCGGCACACTTCTAATCGTCCGCACATTGCGTGTGACATCCTCCCCAAACTCACCGTCACCTCGCGTAGCACCCTGTATCAGTTTTCGATGCTCATAAACGAGACTGACTGCCAATCCATCAATCTTCGGTTCGACCAGATATTCGACTGTGTCAGCTTCGGTGACTTCCCTTATTCTTCGATCGAAATCTCGGGCGTCCTGATCAGTAAACACATTATTGAGGGAGAGCATCGATACTGCATGGCGTACTTCAGAAAACGCTTCAGTCGATTTGCTCCCGACTCTCTGAGTGGGAGAGCTTTCAGAGTGGAACTCGGGAAATTGTTCTTCCAGATCAACCAGTTCCTGAAACAGCTGATCGTACTCGTGATCTGTAATACTTGGATCGTCGAGTGTATAGTAGGCGTAGCTGTGTTTGTGAATCTCTCTGCGAAGCTCCTCAACGCGATGTTGAGCCTCTTCCCGAGGGTTCATAGTTATCGGACAGCCGCAAACCTGGCTGGTTCTGAAGCTTCAGTATCCGTCTCTTCGACTGTGGGTTGATAGAACAGCCGCATTGCTGTTTCACTTCCAGGGGTGATTCCACAGTATTGCATATCATCGGAAAAGTTCCGCAGATGGAGGCGAATCATCTGAATTTCTTTAGGAGAGACTTTGAGCCGCTCTTCGTCAACAAGCTCCAAAGGAAAACGGCTTTCGAGCTTTCTTGCCAAATCAACCATTTGATCGAATGCTTCAAGCGGATCCCGGACACAGGGCAGGTTGCAGGTTAATGCCAGTCCAGCTTCCTCATCCGACTCAGTTCTATCTGGCCTAGGTGGCAGATTCGTTGTGAGTGTAAAGACCGGAGCGAAACTCAGCGGCATTTTGTCCATTTTATCAAAAACTTCCTCACTACCCCGCTGGATAAGGTCATACTCACGAGCCAGATAATCCAACGTACGGCTGGAAAGTTGCTTGTTGCTTTTCGACTGTAAAATCAGAGTTGCCTGTATGTTTAAATTATCGACTTGTTCCGCCAATCTCAGTGACACTACCTGCGCAGAGTCAAGAGAGTGAGATGGGTAATATGGCCTCGATAAAGCGTGTGCAATCTGCTCACCCATGTTGTAGAACCGCCACCAGTGTTCAGCGTCGATCGACTTTCCGTGATGTGTCAACTGCATGGTAAACATCAGGTCCAAAAAGCGAGCGGAGACTACTTCATCTTTTAGGTTGATCCAGGAATCACTATTCTCCAACTGCCCATATAGAACTACCGGTAGTTCAAAGTTCTCACCGAAGTCTCGCACCAAAGCAAGTATTTGAGTGCGTGCAACTGTTGAGCCATTACCTGGAATCCAACCGAGCATTTCGATTTTTTGATTGTCCGAGTTGTTGATTCTTGGAAATTCAATCGTCTCATCAACATCAACCGGCTCAATTGATGCCCAATCGGTTTCAAAATGAGTACTATCCGTTAAGATGTTGTTAAGTGGCAGATTGGTCTGCACTCCAGAATTCGGTTCAAATGCCTGTTCGGCTTCAGTATTTTCTACGAACGTATCGGTCTCACCATTCATCTCATCGGATTCGCTCCAGCTCCAGTCTGGTTCGAGCGTAATTGCCGGCTCAACATATTGCGTTGATTCGATTTGCTCTTCCCAGGACTCCTCGGAAATCTCGTCTTCACTTTCCTCCACCATTGACAGTTCTATTGATTCAACGCTTTCGTCATCGGTATCGTCATCCTGCCAATCACTGAAATAGGCGGATTCATCGGCGTCTGCATCCTTCACTGGACCCAATTCAACACCATCAGAGGACCGAGGCTGATCAGCATTTGCATACGCATTCATCAAATCTGGATTCAATTGCCGTACTAGTGCATCGTTCCGAAAAGATTGGCGTCGAGACCGCCGAAAAATCAACCAGCACGACAAAATCAGTACTATGAAAACAGCTGTAAAAATCAATATAAGTTCCATTACGCCGCGAACTCCTGAGCTTCCAATAATTCAACGGAAAGCACTCTTGAAACATTAGGTTCTGGCATTGTTACGCCAATCAGTGAATCAACCGATTCCATCGTAATTTTGTTGTGGGTGATGACAATCATTTGCGTATTGTCTGACAGGGCATGCAGGCTGTAACACAATCGATGGACATTCTCATCATCAAGCGGTGCATCAATTTCGTCCAGCAGGCAAACCGGGGACGGATTCAGTTGAAATAGTGACAGGATAAGCGCTACTGCAGTTAACGCTTTCTCTCCTCCCGACAGTGCCTGGATGTTATCTATGCGCTTGCCCTTTGGACGAGCATAAATTTTTAATCCGGCATTATTCGGATATTCGCCAATCAGTTCGAGGTGGCCACTACCGCCACCAAACAGTGAAGGAAGCAGTCTTTGAAACTCAGAATTTACAAAACTGAAGGTTTCGTTAAACCTGTCTCGCGACTCTTTGTCAATTTTACTGATCGTCCGCTGCAACGTTTCCATCGCGCGCATCAAATCATTATATTGTTCGTCCATGTAGGACTTACGTTCGATTTCCTGCTCGTACTGTTCAACAGCAACCAGATTGACTGATCCTATACTTTCGATACGCTTTTCAAGCCTTTCATATTTTGCTGTTGTCTCCTCATAGTCGAAGCTATCATCCAGGCTCGCTACAACAGTTTCGGCATCCGACTTTCGATCTGAAATTTTTTGTTTAAGTTCTTCAGACTGCGCACTTACTCTGCCAAGTTCAATGTTTTGCTGCTGTAATTTTTGGTTGATTTCTTCCACACCAAACTGATTCTGAACGCGTGATTCGTCTAGTTTGCGGCGTCGAATCTCTGCTTCCTCAATCTGGTTTCTCACTTGACCTAATTTTGAATCGACAGTTTTTCTCTTGGAAACCAACTCATCTAGACTCACTTGCAAGGATTCGGTAGGATCACCTGTAGACGCAAGTTTCACTTCAAGAGATTCCAATTCGGAACGCATCTCAGACACGCGCTGTTCAAGATCGGATAGCGAGGATTCAGCGAGATTTTGGTTGGCAATGAAGTTCTGTGCCTGAAGTTCCAGCTGATAGCACTTGTGAACAGTTTCACTGACGGAATCGTGCATCGCTTTCAACTTTTGTGAATATGCCTTCGACTGCACCATCTGCGCTTCTCTTTGCTGCTCCACAGTGGCAAGTGCTTCAGTTTCGGTCTGCAAATGATGCTGCAGTGTAGTCTGTTCAGTTTCCAAGCTCAATCGAGCATCGCTTAGCAGCTGCTTTCGATTGTCCAATTCAGAGAGCCTTGTGACAGTCTGAAGACGCTGCACTTCAGACTCATTCAGTTTTGTACGAATCTTCTCAAGTTCATCAATTTTGGTCACAAGATAACTACGCTTTTGACCAAGCTCGAGTTCAAGATCTGAAACGTGAATTCGCAATGTGTCGATCTGGTTCTTTTTCGCTTCCTCAATTGCATCAAATTCCACTACCTGCTCTCTCAGATCATGAATCAGGCTAGCGGTTTCGAGTCTGCCCGTTGACTGATCATCTCCAACTGCAGGTGCAAACCAGTTGACGCCCACCATCGAGCCATCCGCAGTGACAACACATTCATTGGCACTTAGCTGACCTTTCATCGACATGGCATTCGTCAAGGTGTCTGCTGTGTAGACACCTGCCAACAATTTTTCTGCACGCTGATTCGGACTTTTAACATGCCGGGCGAGACTATCGAACCGCAGTTCCAGTTCTGAATCAACACCCCCATTAATAAAGTACTGTGGCGTTGAAAATTTCTGATTGTCTGCAGCACTCATTACTACTGAAAGATCGTCAACACAGAATGCACCCAGCTTTTCTCCAAGCACGCGATCGACAGCTCTTTCCCATCCATCTGACACTGTTACGGTTGTGTACAACTCCTTTGAATCGGCCAGTTGATGGTCCTCAAGCCAATTCGAAAATTCTTCATCATCTTCAGTCGGGGTTACACCGAGACTTCTTTCAAGAGCGGCCAGATGAACCCGTGTATCCCGGGCACTTTCCCTTAAGCTCTCCAACTCAATGGCATACTGATCAATCTGTGTTCGTCGCTCGGACAGGTCAGATTCCATCTGATGAATTTGTGCCTTTAACTTGTCGCATTCGACTACAACACCATTCATCACTTGCTGAGACGAATCCGCTACAACCCTAGAAGATTCGTCCTCAAGCCGGGAGATTTCTTCGATTACTGATTCAAACGATTCGATAGTCGTAGTTAGATTATTTTGATTCTCTGTCAATGCTGAAAATGCCGATTCGCGTCGCCGTACCGCTTCGATGACCTGCTGTTCAAGTTTCTCAGCCAAAACCTGATTTTCAGACTGCTGGCTCTCTTCCTGATCCAGTTTTGATTGTTCCGTTTGCAGGATTTCCCTGGCACTACTCAATTGGGCCAGAACTCGCTCATGCTCCATGGCAGCAGACTTGGCCTTGTCTCGCTGGCTGACGATCGCTCGTTCGGTTTCTCCGATTTGAATTGATTTCGCACGAATTTCGTCTTTGGTGCGTTCAATTTCTTCAGCACATTCCTTTATTCGCCGGTCGAAATCTGAAATGTCTGCATTGATTCGGAACTGCTCCATTTGAACATCTGTCAGTGTCGACTCTAGACTGAGTCGGTGCTGACGTGCCTTTTCCAGATCCACCTCTACTGCCCGAACACCAGCCGTTCGCTTTTCGAGTTCCAGGTTGAGCTTTGATTTGGAAGTATGCATTTCAGAAACCTGATGGTTCATTTCCTGCCATGCATAGGCCAGTAACTGAATTTTGAGACTATCCAGCCGCTCCTTGTTCGAGGTATACCTGCGTGCCTGATCAGCCTGATATTTGAGTTGTCGAATGCGCTTCTCAATTTCTAGGCGCATGTCATTCAAGCGTTCGAGGTTATCCTCAACTCGATTTAACTTCAGAAGCGTTTCGTGTCGCTTTTCTCGAAATTTTGATACACCGGAGGCTTCTTCAATAAATTCGCTCAGATTTTCTGGCTTGCCTTCAACAATTCGGCTGATCATGCCCTGCTCAATAATGGAATAGGAGCGCGGTCCAAATCCCGTTCCGAGAAACAGCTCTCTGACATCGCGGCGGCGAGCGCGGGTACCATTGATGAAATATTCAGATATGCCGTCTCGCGTTACCGTTCGTCTGATCGAAATTTCAGCATATCTTTCCCACTGCCCACTACATTGACTGAGTGAATTGTCAAACAGCAACTCGACACTGGCCTGGCCCGCCGGTTTTCGCTGCGCAGACCCATTGAAGATGACGTCATCCAATGTTCCACCGCGCAGGCTCTTGGCAGAAGACTCACCAATCACCCAGCGCATTGCATCAATAATGTTAGATTTACCCGACCCATTCGGGCCAACGACGCCGCTCAGAGACCTCGGTACGTGAATCGTAACCGGGTCAGCAAATGACTTAAATCCCGCAATCTTGATGCTTATGAGGTGCAAGTACTACGTTCCCTATTTACGGTTGGTTGAAACTCAGATTCACATCGATGCGAAGGAGCAAATTCAAAAATTTGCGTTCACGACGCAAAAATTTTCCTCTTCCGATCAGTCATGTGGAATGGTATTTTT
>CAZYSR010000286.1:0-1927 GCA_964649525.1 uncultured Gammaproteobacteria bacterium | reverse complement strand
AAGCCGCCGGCTTCGAAGTGATTGGAAGTACCCCAGCCCTTCTTTGTGAACAGCCACTGGAGGAGCACCATCGCCTGCTTGTGAATTTTGAGGGCGGGATACAGTGAAATCGGCTCCTTACAAGCGTGCTGAACATAAACTTCAAGATGATCCTGAAGATTCTGACCGACTCCTGGCAGATTGACAACTATTGGCACATTGATTTTTTCCAGATCATCAGCGGCTCCCACACCCGACAAATTGAGCAGTTGCACTGAGTTAACCACACCGCCACACAAAATCACTTCCCGTTCACAACGAACAGTTCTGACTTTGTTCTGTTGAAGTATTTCAACACCGACTGCCCGGCTTTTGTCAAATACTACGCGGGTTGCGAATGTACGATGTTGGACATGTAAATTATTTCGCGACATCGCCGGTTTCAGATATGCGTTTGCCGTGCTCCATCGAACCCCTTCATTGACCGTCATATCCATGGTCCCAAAACCTTCCTGGCGATAGCCATTCTGGTCAGTTGTCGCTCCATAGCCCGCTTGTACACCGGCTTCAATAAATGCTTTGAACAGGGGGTTTGCAGCTGGAGGCGTGGTTATCACCAGCGGTCCACTATCACCGTGATAAGCATCGCTGCCTGCTTTTCTGGTTTCAGATTTGATGAAATAAGGAAGACAGTGGGCGTATGACCACTCGGGATCGCCTGTTTCCTCCGCCCAGCGATCATAATCCAACGCATTTCCTCGAACATAGCACATGCCATTGATCGAAGAGGACCCTCCTAAGACTTTACCCCTAGGACAATCCAATTTACGGTTATCGGTGTAAGGTTCGGGCAACGTTTTATATGCCCAATTAAACCTTTCACTATTGAGGGGTCGAGAGAATGCTGCCGGCATCTGCAATTCCCAACTGTTATCTTTCGGACCTGTTTCAATCAGCAAGACCGTGACCTCCGGGTCTTCAGTCAATCGATTCGCCAGTACACAACCTGCCGATCCAGCCCCGACAATCACGTAGTCATATCGTTCACTCATACCAAAATCTCACATCATCCCGGCCTGCGACACATCTTCCTACAATACCTACAAGACAAACTTAACCTGATCAAGTTTACCTCGACGCTCCAGGGCCAGCTCAATCAACCGATCGAGCAACTCGGCGTATCCAATTCCGCTTGCTTCCCACAGTTTTGGATACATGCTGATCGGGGTAAATCCCGGCATTGTATTGATTTCGCTGATATAGATATCAAAGCTGTCTCGATCGACGAAAAAATCCACTCTCGCCAACCCAGCGGCATCAATTGCCAAAAATGCCTCGATGGCATAGTCCTGAACTTTACGGGTCACCTCTTCCGGAAGTTCTGCCGGAATTATGGAAGTTGAAACGCCATTAATGTACTTGTCCTCGTAGTCATAAAACTCACCACCTGGCACAATTTCGCCGACAACAGAGGCTTGAGGATCATCATTTCCAAGAATTGACACTTCAACTTCATGACAATTTTCCAGACCTTGTTCAACAATCAACTTGACATCGAACTCAGCAGCGTGGTCCATTGCCCACTTAAGTTCATCCCGAGTTTTGACTTTCGAAATTCCTACACTGGACCCCAGATTTGCCGGTTTGACAAACATTGGATAATTCAGATTTGCTTCAATTTCGTCAACAACTGCCGTTCTGCTCGATTCCCATCTAGACTTCCGATAAACCCGATAATCAGTTTGAGGAAGATTTGTTGATGCAAATACGGCTTTTGCGACTGCCTTATCCATGCCAACCGCGGATCCTGTCACACCAGACCCGACATACGCAATCCCGGCAATTTCCATTAATCCCTGCACGGTACCATCTTCTCCAAAAGGTCCATGCAACACTGGGAAGATGACATCAATTTTTGACAGCGACGGAGAAACATTCTCGGCAGCGT
>CAZYSR010000285.1:0-1806 GCA_964649525.1 uncultured Gammaproteobacteria bacterium | reverse complement strand
TACCAAGTTTAACAGTGGCACGGGCTGGCCCAGCTTTCATTCTGCGATTGAAGGCAATCTTGAAACCAAAACAGATTTCAAATTGATTTTGCCGCGAACGGAGTATCACTGCGCTCGATGTGGAGGCCACCACGGGCACGTGTTCAACGATGGTCCGAAGCCTACAGGAAAGCGTTACTGCAGTAATGGAATTGCGCTGGTTTTTGTTCCTGAAGAAGAAGGTGAGAGTTAGTTCCTCTTCAGACTAAAACCGCTCAATAGGAATCACAAAAACCGCAGCCTCAATTTCTCTTCCCGTTTTGATCGGCAATGTACGCGCGACTCCTGCAACATCCTTGGATTGTTCGGACAATACCGGTATGCATTCTACTATTGCTAGGTTTGTTGTGGGGCGGTGTACCTAGCATAGCCAAATATGTAATCGCGACCGGTGTCCACCCTTTAAGCTATTCATTCTGGATTCTGAGCATTGCAGCATCGGTGCTGATCATTATCAATTTTGTTTCCGGTCGCAGGCTCCCGCCAAGGCGACATATTTTCTTCTATGTCGTTTGCGGAGTGTCGGGCTCTGCTCTTCCTACAACGATCATGTACTACGCAGTTTCCTGGATTCCAGCCGGGTTAATGGCAATTCTGATTGCAGTTGCTCCCATCTTCACGTATTTATCTGGCATGGTAGTCAAGGTGGAAAAATATCATCCACTCAAGACACTAGGAATACTGCTTGCATTCATTGGGATGCTGCTCATTCTGATGCCCGAATCTGTGGCGCAGATGAAAGCTCCAGTTTGGGCGATACTCCTGGGACTTTTGACACCTGCGTTTTATGCTGTTAATATCGTATACGCTGCACTGCGTCGCCCCCATTCGCTACACACTCTGGAATTGTCAGTGGCAATGATCATTGCTGCTGCAACTACGATGCTTTTTGTTAATATCTTTTTTGCACCATTTTTCGAGTTATGGAATGCAGAACCGCTGATTGCACTGTTGATTCTGTATCACGGGGTCTTGACGGCAATCGCATTTTCTTTGTTCTACTACCTGATAAAAATATCAGGTGCTCTGTTTTCAAGCCAGGTTTCTTATTCCGCCACAATCTTTGGAATATTAATTGGCGCATACGCACATGGTGAGGTCCTGCCCCTTTTCGTGTGGCTGGCGACGGTCGCGATGTTCGCGGCTATCTGGTTTATCCAGAAAGCAAGACAGCTAACCGAAGAAAGTCAGCCACCCAATCAGTAGTTTCGACCTAAACTAATCCGAGTGGGAGTTGGCGATTAGGGTACCAACTCCTTTATCGGTGAATATTTCCAGTAACGCAGAGTGAGGGATGCGCCCGTCGATGATCTGGACTGTGTGTACCCCGCCTTCAAGTGCGTGCTGAGCGCACCGTACCTTCGGAAGCATTCCATCAGAAATAATTTGATTGCGCGCCAGCGAATCCAACTCATCAGTAGTCAGATAAGAAATCAGTTGACCGTGTTGGTCCAAAATCCCTGGCATGTTTGTCAATATGACAAGTTTTTCGGCTTTAACGGCCTCAGCCACCGCACCGGCGACTGTGTCAGCATTAATGTTGTAGCTTTGCCCGCTACCATCAATCCCGATTGGCGCGATCACAGGTATTTCGCTATCAGCCGAATCGAGTTCTAACTTCTCAGTTACTATTTTCTCAACCTCACCGACAAATCCAAAATCAACCGGAATCAACGATTCGGGATCAACGACCGTGAGACTGAGCTTTCGGGCTCGAATCAAACCACCCTTCAACCCAGCTCCCAACCCAAACGCCGGCCAACCTTG
>CAZYSR010000284.1:0-2358 GCA_964649525.1 uncultured Gammaproteobacteria bacterium | reverse complement strand
GCATATACACGTTCGAAATGATGACCAGAGTCCGGGATCAGATCCAGAAAAATTTCGGCAGATTCAAGAAGGAGTCAAGAAATACTGCCCCGAGATGATTATTCAGTTTTCAACCGGCGGGCGCGGAAGAGAACTTGCGCAGCGAGGTGCGATGCTAGACCTCAGACCCGACATGGCCTCCCTTGCGACTGGATCAGTTAATTTTCCGACTTCAATCTATGAAAATCCCCCTGGATTTGTCGAGGAACTTGCGTCGACCATGCTTGAATATGACATCAAACCGGAGGTTGAAATTTTTGATGTTGCGATGCTGTATAACGCGGCAAACCTGGTCAGGAAAGGGTTGCTCAAAACTCCAGTTCATGTGCAATTTGTACTGGGTATCCCAAATGCACTGCCAGCCAGGCGAAAATTACTTGACTTTTTAATTTCGGAATCACAAGAAGTGCTTCCTGACTCAACCTGGACAGCGGCTGGAATTGGAAGACATCAGTTTACGGTCAACCAGTGGTGTCTAGAACTTGGTGGGCACTGTAGAACGGGTCTGGAAGACAATATCAAGTATGACCGCGACAGATTGGCCAAGAATAACGCTGAGTTGGTTACAAAAATTGTTGATGTAATTGATCAATATGATCGATATCCGGCATCCCCGGAAGAAGCCAGACAACTACTGAATCTAGCGGCTTAGCAATCACATAAATCAGACACTGAACAATTAGAGCAGTGGGTTAGGATTGGTAGACGGTGTTCTGACCGCTGAACGATATTCATGGGGGAATGAAATATGTACGAATTATTCTATTGGACAACGCCGAATGGTCACAAGATAACGATGTTTCTTGAAGAACTTGAGCTGGAATACAAAGTAGTTCCAATTAACATCGGGAAAGGTGATCAATTTGAGGCTGATTTTCTGAAAATTTCACCCAATAATCGGATCCCAGCAATGATCGACCACGAACCTTACGAAGCGGCAGGCGACGTTGCAATATTTGAATCGGGTGCGATTTTGCTGTATCTGGCAGAAAAACATAATCAGTTCATTCCAAGGGACACGGCCGGCCGGGCGAATGTTTTACAGTGGCTGTTTTGGCAAATGGCAAACTTGGGACCGATGGGTGGGCAAAACCATCATTTCGTCACTTATCTCGACGAGCCAATTGAGTATGCGGTCAACCGCTATGTCAACGAAGTCTCGCGGCTATATGCGGTGTTGGATCACCAGTTGAAAGATAACGAATACATTTGTGGTGAATATTCGATTGCGGACATGGCAAGCTATCCCTGGGTGGTTCCACACAAACGGCAATTACAGAAGATTGAAAATTTTCCCAACCTTTACCGCTGGTTCGAGACTGTGCGCAGCCGTCCCGCTACGGAGCGCGCTTATGAGGTTGCCAAGAGAATCAACCCCAATCCTACCCAGATGTCAGAAGAAGAGAAAAAGATTCTGTTTGGACAGGATGCGAGCACGCTTCAGAGACTTCGAAAAGATAACTAAATCATAGCATTAAAGCAATGACCTCAGGTTTAACTGCCCCACTTGAGGGCGTAACCGTAATGGATTTTACGACACTTGCCCCAGGTCCCTTCGCGACCTTAATGCTCGCAAATGTGGGGGCGGATGTGATCAAGGTAGAGCGACCAGGGATCGGTGATGAAATGCGAATCTATCGAAACGCATTCGGTGACAACGGTGTTACTTTTTCGATACTGAATGCGGGAAAGCGTAGCGTCACTGCGGATCTAAAGGTTCCCGAAGATCGGGAACGTATCAAGTCTATGATTCGGGAATGTGATGTAGTAGTTGAGCAGTTTCGACCAGGAGTGATGGAACGATTGGGGCTTGGATATAAAGATCTGAGTGAAACGAATAAGGGCCTGATTTACTGTTCCATTACCGGTTTCGGACAGACCGGACCAAAAGCCATGATGGCAGCCCACGATCTTAACTATGTAGCTGACGCAGGGATGCTGGCTCTGGGAGAATGTTCGATAGGCAAACCATCCATTCCTCAACTACTTGCCGCTGACCTTGCCGGCGGGTCTTATCCGGCAGTGATTAACATTTTGCTGGCGCTGCAGCGGCGAACGCAAACGGGTGAGGGAGCATACCTTGATATTTCCATGACGGATTGTTTGTTTCCACTAATGTTCTGGTGTCTGGGACTTGGGTGGGGCAGTGGAGATTGGCCACATTCAGGCGAACAGCTATTGACTGGCGGATCGCCTCGTTATCAGGTGTATCGTACACAGGATCATCGGTATCTCGCGGTTGCCGCATTGGAAGAACGGTTTTGGCGGGTGTTTTGCGACACGATTCAGTTTGAAGCAGGCACTGAAATGGAACGTAAG
>CAZYSR010000283.1:0-4267 GCA_964649525.1 uncultured Gammaproteobacteria bacterium | reverse complement strand
TCAATTGTCACACTGCGACATGGTTCACATTCTTGTCTGGTGAATAGATGTCAAGAATATTCCAATGGCCAGTTGTCGGTGTTGGGTTATTGAGCATGGGAACGTCAATAACGGTTGGTCTTGAGCTTTCGATTGCCGTCTGTAGTGCCGGTAGCAGATCCTTGGCAGATGAAACTTGAACGCCTTCGGCTCCATATGCTTTTGCAACCTGTACATAATCCGGACCGTATTTTGGCGCCCCTGCAGAACCTGGAAACGTAGTCCCATAGGTTGTTCCAAAATGTGCTTTTTGTAAACCCGCAATGGTTCCGTAAGCGTTGTTATTCATCACCAGCCACACGATGCCAAGATTCAATTCAACTGCAGTCGCCAACATTGCGGGATTTTGACCAAAGCCACCATCGCCGACCAAGCTGATGACCACTCGGTCAGGTGCAGCTAGTTTTGCACCAATCGCACCTGGCGGTCCAAATCCCATGGTGGCAAATCCCCCGGGTGTCAGGATTGAACCCGGAGTCAGAATGTCAAACTGCTGACCCACACCATTTTTATTCCAACCGACGTCTGTGGTAATGATGGCATCCTCAGGGAGCACCTTGCGGGTATCGGCCAGAATCCGTTCGGGCATCATCGGAAACGCTTCGGAAGTTGCCATTTTTTTAGAGTGTTCCTTGAAAGCTCTACGGAATTCGGCAATTTCGGTTTCTTTATTCGATCGTTTGAAACCATTTGGATAATTCTTTCTGGCAACTTGATTGAGTATGCTTAGGGCCAATTTTGCGTCGGCAACTGCTCCAATTTGCGTGGGGTAGTTGCGACTGATTTCAGACGGCTCAATGTCAATATGGATCACCTTTGAGGTCGGAATGTTGAATGTTTGGTTTTGGTACCAACTGGAACAGTCGGCCTCTTTAAATCTAGTGCCGATCGCAATAATCAAATCCGCGTCCAGACAGGTCTGGTTGACCAGTTCGGTACCCCAAAACCCTGTCATACCAAGCACCAGAGGATGATCGTCACGCAATGCGCCTTTTCCCATTAGTGAATGCGCAACCGGCAGTCCCATGTGTTCAACAAAGTTCTTTAGTTCTTCGGAAGCTCTTGCCAAAAGGATGCCCCCGCCCACATAAGCCACAGGGGCTTTGGCACTCGCTATCGCCTCAATGATTTCGTATGCTGCCTGCTCGTCTAGAGATGGTTTTCGGAGTGCGTGTGCGTTGTGTGCCACACGGTCGAACGTACTGAAGTCAATCACTTCACTGAATATGTCCATGGGTACATTGACTAGCACGGGTCCAGGCTGACCACTTTCAGCCAGATGAAATGCCTTTTCGAGAATCTCAGCCATCAGATGCGCACTGTCCACACGCCAGGCGCGCTTGACGAATGGACGATAAACTTCCCATTGTGCAGCATCAGCGTGAAGGTTTACTTCCTGATGAGGGTGTTTGCCGTAGTAATGAGTTGGAACATCACCCGCAATCACCACCATCGGTGTACAGTCTAGTGCAGCATTGGCAACACCCGTAGCACAATTGAACAAACCTGGCGACAGGTGGCTCAGTACAACCGAAGCTTTGCCTTGTACGCGCGCATATCCATCCGCCGCATGGGATGCAATCTGTTCATGCCGGACGTTTACAAATTCGATGGGGCTATCAGCTAATGCGGCAAGGAGAGCAATATTGGTATGTCCACACAAGCCAAATACATGTTTGATGTTCCGCCGCTCCAGAAAATCGACAATATGTTCGGCAACAGTTTTAGCATGTCGGTTGGAATTGTTCATAGCGTCACTTCCTGCTTGTAAAATTCACCAAATAACTCTTCTTCAGATGGTCGGTCTTCGGGGATGGGGCGGCTGACCCAGGTGTAGTTCATCATATGCTTGAGGGTAACATTCTCATTGGTGATGTTTCCGCCCCAGATACCGCAGCCGAGACTCGATGTCATCGGCATGCCGTTGGTAAAACTTCCGGCGTTGGCCTTAGATTGGGGCTGACGGACCATCATTCGACTGACGGGTGCCACGCGCGCCAACGCGTCGATGTGATCGTCATTGTGGCTATAGATTCCGCAGGAGTGCCCCTTTCCTCCCACTGCATAAATTTGATGCACGATTTCAAGTGCTTCCGCAAAGGTATCAAAATGATAGAGAGCCAACAGAGTCGTCAACTTCTCTTTTGAGAACTTGTGTTCCATTCCGATCTGCCCCTGGTTTTCCACCATAAGGAATTTACATCCTTCAGGGATTGTAAAACCGGCTTCCGCGGCCAATTGCTGAGGCCGGCAAGCAATCGTTGAGAAGGTTCGGTTTCCATTTTTGTCCCACATGGCCTTTTCGAGCAGGGCTTTTTGTTCTACACTACACAGATAGCCGCCTTCAGATTCCAGCGCTTTAACCATCGGTCCATAAATTGAACGCTGGATAATGACGTTACCATCTGCTGAGCATCCCGAGCCAAAGTCGCTGGTCTTTGAGATACGTGTATTTGCAGCCGCAATCTCGATGTCAGCAGTCTCGTCAATTACGATCGAGGAGTTGCCTGCTCCAACTCCGTATGCAGGCTTGCCACTTGAGTAAGCCGCCTTGACCATCTGGCTACCTCCCGTTGCAAGTGTCAGGTCACAAGCCTCCATCAAGCACTTGGTCAAGGGAATTGTTGGCTTGTGAATCGACTGAAACAAATTCTCAGGCGCACCAACATCACGACAGGCAGTACGCATGACTTCAACCATTTCACATGTTGTTCGAGCCGTGCGAGGATGTGGCGAAAAAATCACCGCATTTCTCGCCTTAGCTGCGTAGATACCGGTGACTGGTGGTGTCAGGGCTGGATTGGTCATCGGTATGAGTGATGCGACCACTCCTGCCGGCTTGGCATACTTGACCAGTCCGTGAATTTCATCTGATTCGATAATTCCAGTAGAGGGACGTCGCAGAGCGTCGCGCAGCACTCCGTGAATCTTGAAGCGTTTGGCTGGACGTCCTTCACGATCGCCAATTCCACTTTCGTCCACGCCCATCTGCGCCAGACGGGTAAATGTTCGTTCGTTTGCGGTATACCAGCCAATACACTGAGCCAATCGGTCAAGATCTTGCTGACTCCAGGTCTCGATTTCAACCATTGCCTCGCGAGCACGGGTGATTAATTGAATTACGAATTTGTGTTCGTTTTTTGTTAGTGCTTGTGCCATCCGGTCTCCTCGCGAATTTAATTGATTCAGGCAGCCAGTTTGCTGGTTTCGCGACGTTTGGATCGTACTGTTCCAAATGTCTGCTTGGCGTGATTCAGACAGCGACGAGCATGCTCTTCGTAACCAAGCTCAGCCACCCTGCTTTGATTTGGAAGTTCGATTGAGTAGTTCATTGGGGGACATCGCTCAATAATGCCGGTAAAATCGATCCAACCCTCTCCTGGGTATAGGCGTGCATCGCGTGCCAATTGGATCATACCCTCGCGAGTGTCTGCGATACCGGGCAGGCAATCTGAAATTTGTAGAGAGTGTAGCCATTCCGGTGGCACATGTAGCAACTCCCCTATATCAACCCGGCTGAGATGTAAGTACAGCGTGTCAACCAAAATGCCGCCATTCGGACGGTCTGCCGTACGCACGATGTCCAATACTTCATCTAGAGTTCGCAGACGGGAAAACGAGGGAAACTCCAGATCGACTGTCAGACCGAACGGAGCCGCCAAGTCACAGCATTCGGAGTAAATATCCAAGAGGAAATTACGATCATCTCGCCGCTTGGTCCAAGCTGACATAATCATATGATTTGCGCCAAGTTCACCACCGAGTTCAAGGGCAATCTCGAATTCCCGTGGGTCGCAATCCTCTGTTATTCTCGCAACCTCGATTTCCAATACTTCAAGGCCGGTAGTCACCAGTGCTGTTTTCAAGGCTTTAGTCTGCGCTTTATCAAGTGGCGAACAACTGAACTCACCTGGTACGTTCATGGTGATAAACCGTGGGCTAATTGCATCATAACCTGCGCGGGCAGCAATATAGACCAACTCCGCAGGCGTGCAGTTAATCAGGGTGAGGTGAGCCAGCGAATAAAGTGGTGTGTGAAAATCAGCTTTTCGCACCTGAGGTATATCTCTATTCTAATATATGGTATTACCAATAACAACATATATTATTATTTATATCAGATATTATTGCAATATCAATTTTTCACAGAAAACTGAACGTGCGGAGGTACTCTGAAAATTCAGAGTTGTCGAATTTCCTAAAGTCGACTTAAACCGACACTGAGATG
>CAZYSR010000282.1:0-1796 GCA_964649525.1 uncultured Gammaproteobacteria bacterium | reverse complement strand
GGTGTAACCGGCGACGGATTCGGAAATGTGATCAGAGAGCCAGTGCAGTCGGATGATGGAGATGGCATTCAAGCCGGTTCCAGTCGCACCAACTTAGGTCAATTCCATGTCAAATTCAAGCAATTCAGCCCAGACCGTCGGTTAAATGCTGCTTGTGTATTGAAATTAGAACTCCAGTTTCGAATTTGCGTCGTTTTCCTACCGTGAATAACGAATTGCTAATGCATCAACTCGTCATCAATGCTAGTAGCCCAGTTCAGGTCTTACCGGATTCTGTAATGGTTCGCCCGCAAGAAAGAGTTGAAGGTTGCGAAAAAACAATCCCAGTGTCATCGGTACGTAGGAATCCCCGTCGTCAGCCGAAATATGAGGTGTAATCATCAGGTTCCTGGTGCTCCAAAGTCTTGAATCTGACTCGATAGGTTCAGGGTCAAAAACATCCAGTATGGCGCAACCGAGTGAGCCTTCATCCAATTTGTCACATAGCGCGTCATAATCCATAACTGTCGCACGCCCAATATTGATGATACCTGCGGTTGGTTTCATTAGGTCTAGTCGTTTACGCGACATAAGACCACGGGTGTGTGGGGTTTCAGGTGTCGCGATCAGCAAGTAGTCAGCGTCAGGCAACACATCATCAAGCTGAGCGGTTGTCACTACTCGATCACATCCTGCCACCAGATTTCCGGAACGGTTGACGCCAATTACTTCCACTCCCAACTGCTTTACCTTTCCAGCCACAGAGCCACCAAGCGTGCCCGTTCCTAGAATCACCAACGTTTTCCCGGCAATTGGCGAAGAGTAGAGCGAATCGTAAACGGCGTTGCGCTGATTGAATGCTACTGCGGGCATGTGTGTGTGCAGCATCAATACGGCCATCAGACCAAATTCGCCTGCTTTAGCGCCATGCACGCCCTTGTTATTGGTCAAGGTTACCTGTTGCGGCAACCATGTCATCGGTAGCAAATGTTCAACACCAGCGCCAATGCAGTGAATCCAACGCAGACGAGGAGCAACACTGCTCAGATTCTCGGTTGGCAAATCCCAAGTCAACAAGATATCCGAGTCAGCCATGGACGATGTGAAGTTGTCAGTATCCCAATCGATAAAGTAATCGACCTTGCCGACAAGATCTGGAAATTCTGTTAGCGCGGCATCAATTCGCTCATGCGTGATGGTGAAGACGGCCTCACCCTCGGGCGTGTTAGGAAATGAACCTGGCTGCCAACGGTTGTTCTTGACATGAACCTTCAACAGAAGCAACTCCGTTCAATCAACTTCGTCTGTTTCAAGTTTCTTAAGACGCGAAACGATTTCATCGTCTCGATTTCCTTCATTAAATTCCTCCAGGTCGAACTGCAATTCCATCACTGCTGTGCCAATGCGGTCCAGATAGATCTGATCGTCTTCGCTATTCTTCGAGGGAAGGGTCAAAACGGTATCTTGTCCATAGGTTTTAACTGTGCTGTCACTCGATTTGAACGGTTGAGGCGGCTCGACCTGATTGGCCAAAGCGCGAACCTGATTTCGCACACGCCTGCGGTAAAGGGAGATACCACGATCAGTCGGCATTAGGTTCTCACCCTTATGGGTTGATATGAAACCCATCCCCTCGACTGCCTCGGAATCTGCCGGAAAGCGCTTCCTCTCTTCGGGACTGCGATCGAGGATTTCGCCTTGCTCAATCATCTCGTGCCCTTCCCTAGTGTTATATTCGTGCGGGTCCCAGCGACTACCGAAATTGGCCCAGGCATAAACTATTGAATTTTCATCATCCACCGGCACGACCCATCGGG
>CAZYSR010000281.1:0-4734 GCA_964649525.1 uncultured Gammaproteobacteria bacterium | reverse complement strand
AAATCTGTCGCTGGAAATCCCTGAAAAACAGTTTGCTGTCATTGTCGGACCTTCGGGATGTGGAAAGTCAAGCCTGCTGCACCTGGTGGCAGGTCTCACAGAGGTATCGGCTGGTGGTTGCTATGTTGATGATGAACTTATCACCGAACCAGGTGCAGATCGAGGTATGGTTTTTCAAAACTATTCGCTTTTCCCCTGGCTGACCGTCAAAAAGAACGTAGAGTTCGGCCTATCTATTCAGAAAATCTCTGCTGATCAGCGCTCCCAGCGCGCACAGCACTACATCCATGCCGTCGGACTCAACGGATTTGAAGATGCTTACTCCAGCCAGCTTTCAGGCGGTATGCAACAACGTGCTGCCATTGCGCGTGCCCTGGCAAACGATCCCCAAGTTTTACTCATGGACGAACCGTTCGGAGCACTTGACAGTCAGACGCGCACCATTATGCAGGAGTTGCTGCTACGTATCTGGGAACGTGAACAAAAGACGGTTCTATTCGTCACTCACGACATTGATGAAGCACTATTTTTAGGAGATGTCGTTTATGTAATGTCTGGTCGTCCTGGGACTATTGTCGATTCAGTTGGCGTAACACTTGAGCGCCCTCGTCACTATGAAATGGTGACTAGTCCTGAATTTATTGAATTGAAACGACGCATCATGGTGAACCTGCACCGCGAAGTCGAGCAGGCCATGGTGCAAAATCAAGCAAATTTAATTGGATAAAGATACAAATGACTGACTACATGAAATCCGCACGAATGGTTAGTGTCAAAGCACCACTCGAATTGGTTGACGTTCCGGTTCCTGAGCCTGGTCCGGGAGAAGTGCTGGTAAAAATCGAAGTATGTGGCCTTTGTCATTCTGATTTACATTTTTGGCTTGGCGAGCACCCATTGCCACAACTGCCGACGACACTGGGACACGAGGGTATTGGTATAGTGGTAAAAACTGGTGCAGGTGTAGTAAATCTCAAGACAGGAATGCGTGTTGGCATTGGTTATGTTTACGATACCTGCGGTGCGTGTCGCGAGTGTCTAACCGGTTACGAAACCCACTGTGCGAATGTCGCGTGTACCGGAGTCGATGCACAAGGATGCTTTTCCGAGTACACTGTGTTGCGAGCGAATTGGGTTACAGTCATCCCTGACGTTTTGGACCCGCTCGATGCAGCGCCGCTTCTGTGCGCTGGCGTCGCGGCCTACAGTGCGACGCGCAAGGCTGCGTTGCAGCCAGGTGAGCTAGCGGTTGTTTTTGGATCTGGAGGCCTGGGTTCCTACGCCATACAGTTTGCTAAATTATCAGGTGCGACTGTCGTTGCAGTTGACCTAGCTGATGAGAAACTGGAACATGCCCTGTCACTTGGTGCGGATTATGCGATCAAGGCGGACGACAATGCCATTGATCAAATTAGGGGATTGGGCGGGGCAGATGCGAGTTTCAATTTTGCACCATCCTCAACCAGCTGGCGGCAAATGATTGAAAGTGCCGCTGCCCGTTGTCGATTGGTGCTGATTTCTCTCCCACATGAGGACCTGAAATTTAATGCTGCAGAGGTGATCGAAAGCGGTCTTCGTATTTTCGGCAGTGCTGACGGAACTCGCCAGGAATTACGTCAGCTGATGAAACTAGCGAGTGACAGCAAAATCAGGAGTGTCGTTGAATCTGTACCCTTTATGCAAATCAATGATGCGTTTGAACGCCTGGCGGCAGGTTCAGTTCAAGGACGACTGGTCATCAATATGCAATAGGCTGATTCTGCCTACCGGAAATGGAGGA
This sequence comes from uncultured Gammaproteobacteria bacterium, assembly GCA_964649525.1. Classification (GTDB taxonomy): domain Bacteria; phylum Pseudomonadota; class Gammaproteobacteria; order Arenicellales; family JAJDZL01; genus JAJDZL01. Next base: position 2,954 of record CAZYSR010000281.1, on the reverse strand, counting down.
ACCCAGCTTATTACTAGCGGTATTCGGGTAACTAATTGACTAACCTATGCCCGAAAATTTATTGATTTAACTGAATGATTGTCAATTTCCAAATGCTGTTTTTACTTTCAATGGGATAAATCCGCATACGTAATCTAGAATGCAAATCCCTGTATTTTGTAATTTATGATAGACGTACTTCTGATGGAACTGTGCCAGAATTCGCGATAAACAGTACAAAATAAGTCTGTCAGTACCAATCACTTAAATATATGACTATGGAAGGTGATCAGATACCAGTTTATGGTACAGGGGTCAATGAAATAGTTTCATTGGAACATATGAAATTAGAGTAAGCTTGGAAGCCAAATGCAGGTCGCCGGCGCGATCACAATGATCGCGATACGCACCAAATCGCTTATCAGGAATGGATAGATTCCTTTGAACGAGTCGCTGAGAGGGATGCTGTCCGCTATGGAATTGATTACGTAAACGTTGAGGCCGATCGGTGGTGTGATAAGACCCACCTCAACTACAACCAGTGTCAAGATCCCAAACCAAATGGCAATCTCTTCCTCTGTCAGTCCGAAATCTAGTCCTGTTACCAGAGGAAAGAATACAGGCACCGTCAGTAGAATCATGGCCAGGCTGTCCATTACGCATCCTAGTATCAGATATATGAGCAGGATGCCGATCAGAATTGACATTGGCGTCAAACCAGAATTGGTGAAAGCACTGGCCACTTCCACCGGGATTTGGGACAATGCGAGAAAAGAGTTATAGACTTCAGCACCGATCAATATGAGGAAGATTACCCCGGTAGTTCGCGCCGTTTCAAGCACACTCGAAACAAAACCCTCCCAGTTCAGTCGTCGGGAAAGACATGCCAACAGGAGCGTGGACGCAGCACCGATCGCAGCTCCTTCGGTTGGGGTGAAAATACCTAAATAGATACCACCCATTACTACCAGAAATATTGCCGCGACAGGTAACACTGATCTTAGACTGCGCACCCGCTCGCGAAGAGGAGCGGCTGGAACTACAGGAGCCGATTCGGGTTTGAGCTTGACATATAAACTGATTGCTATCGAATAACCAAGTACCGCGATGATGCCAGGAATTAACGCGGCGAAAAACAGTTTCCCAATCGACTGTTCGGTGATGATCGCGTAGATCACCAGTATTACCGAAGGTGGGATCAGAATGCCGAGAGTACCACCGGCAGCAAGGGATCCAGTGGCAAGTGCTCCGGAGTAACCGCAGCGCTTCATCTCGGGTAAGGCAACAGATGCCATCGTCGCAGCGGTAGCGAACGACGATCCGCAGATGGAACCAAATGCTGCACATCCACAAACTGTTGAGATGGCCAACCCTCCGCGTCGGTGCCCCATCCATGCGCGTGCTGAGTCGAATAGTGATCGACCGAGACCGGCGCGTGTGGCGAACTGGCCCATCAACAGGAACAGAGGCAATACTGAGAGTGTATAACCCGATGTTCGGCCGAATGGACTGGTGTTGAGCAAACCAAGAAACGCTGACCATCCTGCGAGCATGGCGAACCCTATGCCACCAACCAGGAACATGGCGATAGCGACCGGCATTCGGAGAGCAATCAGCATCAAGCAGATACCAAAAAGGAGTCCACCGAACTCGATTTCAGTCATCAGCGAAGCGCGCTTAGGTAACGGTAAAAGACCAGTATGCTGATGACTGTCAGCAACACAGCGCCCGGTAGCGCGAAGAAGTAACCCAACCAGACCGGAATACCAAGAAAGACCGTTGTCTCGCCGTCTGCAAACTTGTGCATGCCACCGACAAAAAGGCGCCAAGCGATCAAAGCAGCAACTGCTGCAAAAACGAGACTGTGCACTGTGTCCAGTGCCTTTCTATATCGAGGATGCATATTTCCGGTGAAGAATTCGACGACAATGTTGGCATTGCTCACTTGACAGTAGGGAAAGAAAGCAAATATCGCGACTCCGCAGGCAAGCTCGGTGATCTCGTAATCGCCGGGAATTGGTGCGTTGAACAGGTAGCGCCCAAACACGCTGATTCCAGTCATCGCGACAACCCCGATCAGAAGAAAGCCACCCGCCAGAGCCAACGCTCTGGCCAATCGTTCAAAAAAACCGAGGCGGTGCGATGTTAAATTCGGGTTAGGTTCGCCAAGCCCGCTTCTTGTGTCGGTGTCTATCACCCGCTCGCCGTTTCCGCTAGTCGCTACCGTATTTTGCAAGCAAATGCCTGGCATCTTCTAGTAACACTCGTCCGTCATATCCCAAGGCAGAGACTTTTGCGACCCAACTGTTGACGACTATCCGAGTTTTCTCGCGCCAGCGTTCTCTTTCATCCTCAGAGAGGGACTGGATTTGATGGTTCAACTCAACAGCGATCGCACGCCCCGGATTTTCATCCTCGTGCCACATTCGGCCAAGTCGTTTCGCCAATGCCATGCCGGTAGTACTGTCAATAACGGCTTTGGCGTCTGGTGTCAGTTCGCTGTAGCGCTGCTTGTTCATCGTCATCACGAAGAGGACGCGAGAAAGATCGACCTCCGTGTGATAGTTTGTCACCTCATGCAGGCGGAATGGACGCATGATAGTCCACGGGATTGCTGTTCCTTCGACTACACCACGGGATAATGCCTCATACACCGCAGGGACTGGCATGCCAACTGGAATTGCACCCAACGCGCTGAGCGTTTCCGAACTGACTCGTGAAGGGGTACGTATCTTCATACCCTTCATGTCCTCGAGCACATGAATCTGTTTCTCGGTGGTATGGAGGTGAGTCGGCGCAGTGCTGTGAAAAACCAGCGGGTGAGTGTCTTTGTATTCGTCTCGCATCCACTTCTGATGGAATTCAGTCAGCGCTTGGCTTGCTGCAGTCGCGCTACCTGTAAGAAAGGGTAACTCGAACACCTCTGTCAGCGGGAACCGCCCCGGTGTGTAACCAGGTATTGTCCAAATGATGTC
>CAZYSR010000280.1:0-2321 GCA_964649525.1 uncultured Gammaproteobacteria bacterium | reverse complement strand
TTCTTCGACTCTCCCAGGTACGTACTTCCAAATTTCCTCTGCAGTAAAACTCAAAACTGGCGTAAGCCAGCGAACCAGTGCATTGAGGATGTGGAACATTGCAGTTTGTGCAGACCTCCGTCCACGGCTCGCCTGCTGCATTGTGTACAACCGATCTTTGATCACATCTAGATAAAACCCACCCATTTCAACAATACAGAAGCGATGAATTCTCTGGCAAATCAAGTGAAATCGGTATTCGTCGTAGGCCTTGACAATTTCCGCGTCCAACTGTTTCGCTGTATGGACTGCCCACTGGTCCAGTTCAAGCATATCCTGCCACTGCAAACAGTCAGTCGGTTCAAAGCCGTTTAAATTTCCAACCAGGAATCGAGCGGTGTTTCGTATGCGACGATAGGAGTCCGTCGTACGAGTCAGAATCTCATCCGAAATCCCCATCTCTGCCTCATACTCGGTTGATGCCACCCAAAGCCGCAAGACATCAGCGCCTAGCGTATCGATAATTTCCTGTGGTCCGATGACATTTCCGACTGACTTGGACATTTTGCGCCCTTCACCATCGACTGTAAATCCATGGGTTAACACCGACCGATATGGCGCATTGCCGGTCACCGCGGTACTGACTAACAGGCTCGACTGAAACCAGCCTCGATGCTGGTCTGAACCCTCCAGGTACATGCCTGCAGGATTGGTCATGTCTCCGCGATGATTTAAGACACTGTAATGTGTTGCGCCGGAATCAAACCAGACATCCAGCACGTCCGTGATTTTCTGGTAGTCTTCACTATCGGCACCGATGAACTCCGATGAGTCTGTGTCAAACCACGCATCAATTCCCCCTTGCTCAATTTTTTTCGCAACGTTTTCGAAAATTTCCAAGGTGTCTGGATGCAATTCACCTGTCTCTTTATGCGTAAACATGGCAATTGGTGAACCCCATACCCGCTGCCGCGACAGACACCAGTCGGGTCGATTCCGAACCATGCCATCAATTCGGGCTTCACCCCAGTCTGGGACCCACTGGACTGACTTGATTACTTCCAGTGCGCGATCGCGCAGCCCTGTCCGGTCCATGCTGATAAACCATTGAGGGGTGGCACGGTAAAGTATTGGTGACTTATGCCGCCAGCAATGAGCGTAGCTGTGTTCAAGGACATCGCTAGCAACTAAATCACCACGCGACGCTAAGATTTCGATCAGAATCTTGCCGCCTTCATCAACGGATTTGCCCCCAACATGTGGTACATCAGGCAGAAAGTGTCCTGTCGGACCGACCGGATTGTAAATTTCCAGATTGTGTTCTTTTCCGAGTGCGAAGTCTTCATGACCATGACCCGGAGCGGTATGTACAAGCCCAGTTCCTGCGTCGAGTGTGACATGTTCGCTTGGAATCATGGGTACATGCCGGTTATGTTTTTCGATTGGGTGGCCAAATTGCAGGCCCAAAAGTTCCCTGCCTTCAATCTCAGCGATCACTTCGTAGTTACTGATCCCATACCGTTCAAAGCAGGACTCAGCCATTTTTGATGCAATGATCAGGTACTCGAGTCCGCCTCCAGTTGCGCTTGACTTGATCAGACTGTACTCAAAGGCCGCGTGAACTGAGACAGCTCGGTTAGCCGGCAAAGTCCAGGGTGTTGTGGTCCAGATCACACAACTGACCGGCGCATCGCTCATCGCGTCTTCGACTCCGAATGCGTCAAGGACAGCCTGACGGTCAATAGCTTCCATACGAACATCAACTGTGGTTGAGGTTTTGTCAAAATACTCAACCTCTGCTTCTGCTAACGCTGATGCGCAGTCTGCACACCAGTAGACGGTCATCAGATCGTGCATCATGTGGCCGTTTTCCAGAATCCGCGCAAGTGCTCGAACCGTGTCGGCTTCAGTTCTGAAGTTCATGGTAAGGTAAGGATTAAACCAATCTCCAATCACGCCCATACGAATGAATCCCTGGCGCTGAATATCAATCTGCTCTGTTGCAAAGGCACGACAGGCTTTACGAAAAGCAGCCGGGTCTTTGCGATAGGCTTCCCTTCCCAGCTTCTTTTCTACTTCATGTTCAATCGGGAGCCCGTGACAGTCCCAGCCGGGCACATAAGGTGAATCGTAGCCAGCCATCGTTTTGGACTTGACAATAACATCCTTAAGGATTTTGTTAACAGCGTGCCCGATGTGCAGCGCTCCGTTTGCGTAGGGAGGACCATCGTGCAGAACCCACCTTTCCCTTCCTTCACCGATTTCTCGAAGTTTCTGATAAATGTTGATTTCATCCCAAAATGCGAGAAAGTCGGGTTCGCGCTTCGCCAGATTGGCTCGCA
>CAZYSR010000279.1:0-2517 GCA_964649525.1 uncultured Gammaproteobacteria bacterium | reverse complement strand
CGTGTAACCTGACACCATTTTTGAGTAGAGCCACTCAGGGATAGTCTGATCAGCTCCCGTGGTAAACAGAGAAAGTGGAAAGTTGCCCCAAGACAGTAAGAATGCAAAAACTGCGCCTGAAATGATGCCAGGCGACAAAATAGGCAACGTAATTTCCCTCAATACCTGTAAGCGAGAAGCACCTAAATCATAGGCTGCTTCTTCCCAGACCGGATCAAAGCTGTAAACCTGGATGGACATAATCAGTGTAACAATGGGCAAAATCCAGATCATGTGCGCAAATACAGCTGTATGCCAACTTGTGGTGATACCGAGCGATGAGAACCACAAAAGCAAAGCTAAACCTAATACAGCCTGAGGAAAGAATATGGGCAACAGAATAATTCTCTGATACATCTTTCTCCCCTTCCAGTCATAGCGGGCAAACGCAAGTGCACCGAAAAATGCCAATACCACAGACAGAATTGTGACAAGTAATGCAACGCTGAACGATGTCCAAAATAAATCACGGACTGAGAGTGACTCAAATGCCCTCTCGTACCAGCGAGTGTCCCAGGCATTCACCGGAAATCGAAAATACCGCTGCTTTGTAAACGATGCCATAACGACTGCCATCATCGGCATGTACAAAAACAGCAGCACAGTCAGTGTCCAAACGACGATCAGCGCACGAACAACTTTGCGTTGTAGTAATGAATTCATCGGTTAACGCCGTCCTACCAATCGATCAAGATCGATATTGCGAAACAGAAAAAATATGATCACCAACGAAAGAGTAATTAGTAACACCGATAAAACCGACCCTTTCGGCCAGTTTTGCGCAAATGTAAAGGCGGACTCGATGTCATCAGCAATCATTACGATGACTTGACCACCCAATATTTTTGATTCAGCCAACGACCCAAGCGAAAGAATAAAGACCAGCAGACTGCCAATCAGAATGCCTGGCATGGAGAGGGGCAACTCAACCTCCCAAAATATCTGCAATCTGGACGCACCTAGATCTGAAGCAGCCTCCTTGAGGGAATCCGGAACCATCGACATACCAATAACCAGTGGAAACAGCATAAACGGCAGATAGACATAAACCAAACCCAAAACGACCGCGGGAACCGTGTAGAGCAAGCCAGATAGTGAGGCGCCAAGCAAATACTGTAAAGAGCCATCAATTACGCCATTTTTCAGCAAAAGCAAAACCCAACCAAACAATCTAATGTTCTCCGAAATGAGCAGAGGCAATGCGACCAGAATCGTTATCAGTGTCGCCCACCGATTAAACAACTTTGTCATGCCATACGCGATTGGATAGGTGATGACCAGCAACAACACAACAGTGATGACTGCGAGCATCAAAGACCAACCAAATGAAATGTAGTAGCTCTGCGTTACAACTGACAGGTAATTCTCTAACGTCGGGACCTGATTAAGCGTGAACGTTTTCGGTGGCATAAAGCTGTAGAGTAGAACCAGTACCAACGGTCCTGCGAATCCAACAAGCAGAAATAAGCCAACCGGTACTGCATTCAACAAACCTGGTTGACGAATCCAGTCAGAGAACGACTTCATGGTGCTAAAGTGGTTTGATGATGATCAGTATCTTGGGCTGAATATCAGGAAGAAACCAAAATTGAGTCTTCTGCTCGCCAGCCTATTGTTACAGGCTCACCTGCATTTCCAGAAAATGGATCGTCCTGTAATCTTTCAACCAGCCAATGGTCTTCACCATCAGCGCTTCGAACCTGATACTGTATTCGAGAACCCAGAGCGTAGTCGTTGAACAACACGCCCTGAATCCGGTTGGGAAGAGTATCCGCTGCTCTACCAATTTTCATGACTTCGGGGCGACTGATCATAAATCCAGATTCAAAATCCTGTCCGTTTTCGTTAATCTCGTACATGCTGCCAGTCGTACTGTCCTTGACTTTACCAGTTCCTGCTTTCTCAACAGTCAAAGTGTTGACTTCTCCCATGAACTGTGCAACAAACTTGTTCAGAGGTCGGTTGTAAATGTCGTCCGGGCTACCAATTTGAATCAGTTTTCCATGATTTAGAATCCCAATTCGGTCACTCATCACCATTGCCTCTTCCAGCGAATGGGTGATGTACACAAAAGTCTTTCCGGTCTCCCGATGGATGTCCTTTAGTTCTTTCTCCAGCGTTTTGCGCAGACGATAATCTAGCGCAGAGAGTGGTTCGTCAAAAAACAGTATTTCAGGATCGAACGCCAATGCGCGGGCAAGTGCAATCCTTTGACGCTCTCCGCCTGAACACTGGTTGATTCTTTTGCTGTAGAAATCACTTGGCAGACGCAAAAGCTCTAACAGCTCAAGTGCCCGCTCGCGCCGAGCTGAAGGAGTGACTCCAGCGATTTTCATGGCGAATTCGACATTCTGCCCCACAGTCTTGTGTGGAAACAGCGCCAGGTTCTGGAACACCATGCACGTCGGACGTCGATTTGCCGGGACGTCGTTCATGACATCCCCTCGGAGAGCAAATTCGCCACTGGTGGGGCTATCC
>CAZYSR010000278.1:0-2912 GCA_964649525.1 uncultured Gammaproteobacteria bacterium | reverse complement strand
CCCGTAAAGCTGAAAAGGATTGGCCCGGTTTCCTGCTACCCATCGGTGCAGTCATATTGCTGATCATCGTGCTGATCCTGTTTGTCGTCTGATCAGCATTTGAAATCCGACCGGATTTTTACACACTACATTGATGAGTCTTGATTGGGATTGAATATGTCTAAAAAAAGAGTTTTGACTGTCAGACACATGGAAGACGTGAGGGATGACCATGTGGCGAGATATCTAAGTGAGAACGGATTTGAGCAAACTCATGTCAATCCTGCACTTGGAATCCCCATGCCCGATGATCCCGATGAATATGATGCACTTTTGATTTACGGTGGAATCCAAAGTGCTAATGACGGTCCTGAAAGACCGTACATTGATAAGGAACTTGAGTGGCTTTCAAACTGGCTTGCAGATAAGCGCCCGACTCTTGGTATTTGTCTTGGCGCACAACTGATCGCAAAATCTTTAGGGGCAACCGTCGCTCCACACCCGCGCGAGCTCCGAGAAATTGGATTTCATGAAGTTACTCCAACCGCCGCGGCACAAAACTTTCTGCCAGCACCATCGTACTTCTATCAGTGGCATAGAGAAGGATTTACTTTGCCGGACAATTGTGAGTTGCTGGCCGAGGGCAGGCTATTTCCAAACCAGGCGTTTCGCTATCACTCCAATACTTACGGCATTCAGTTTCATCCAGAGGTGACGCGCCCGGTCATGAAAGACTGGCTGAACCACGGAAGTACATCTCTCGTTGGGGAAGGCGTTCCATCTGCCGAGCGTCAGCTTGAAGATGAGTCCCGTTACGGAGAGAAGATGGGTAATTGGTGCCGTAATTTTGTGAACAACTGGGTCGCCAGCTGGTAGTTTCAGATAAAGCAGTCGGATTTGCACCTGGCGCCATAGGAATTGATGTCAACCGATCAGCTTCAACGTACCTATCTCGCGGACTATCGACCTGCACCTTTTTCTGTTTCGGAAGTCTCCCTGGAATTTGACCTCCATGAGTCGAATACCCATGTTCAATCAAAACTGTCAGTCATAAAAAATTCCTGCGCTGGTGAGAAGGAGGCATTATTTCTCAACGGTGTAAATCTCAATCTGGTTTCAATCGAACTCAATGGTCAAACGCTCACGACTGACGAGTACACGGTAGGGGAAAGAGGAATATCGATTGCCAATCCCCCTGACGAGTTTGAACTTGGCATCTGCAACACCATCGACCCTTCCAGCAACCTTGCCTTGTCCGGCATGTATATCTCAGATGGAATTATCTGCACTCAATGCGAAGCAGAAGGGTTTCGCAATATTACTTATTTCCCGGATCGACCAGATATTCTTAGCCGTTACTCAGTCTCAATCAAAGCACGCAAATCCGAATTTCCAGCTCTATTGTCAAATGGAGAATTGGTTGATCAGGGTGATCTATCAGACGGTATGCATTTCGTCACGTGGCGTGATCCACACCCAAAACCGAGTTATTTGTTTGCTCTGGTCGCTGGAAATCTGGCGGTTATTGAAGACGAATTTCAAACGCAGTCAAATCGCCACGTTAAGCTTGAGTTCTATGTAACGGAAGCGCACCTCAATAAATGCAGACATGCAATGGACTGTCTGAAACGGGCTATGGCTTGGGATGAGAAGGTCTACGGTCGAGAGTATGATCTCAATCGATACATGATTGTCGCAGTGGACCATTTCAACATGGGGGCAATGGAAAACAAGGGTCTAAATATTTTCAATTCGAAGTATGTCTATGCAAATCCGCAAACTGCGACAGATCAGGATTTTCATGCCATCGAGAGCGTAATCGCACATGAATACTTTCACAACTGGTCGGGAAACCGGGTAACGCTGCGTGATTGGTTTCAGCTGAGTCTGAAGGAAGGCTTCACAATATTCAGAGACCAGCAGTTCAGCGCTGACATGGGGTCGGCCGCAGTACAGCGCATTCACGACGTTCATCTCGTGAAACTTCACCAGTTCCGAGAGGACGCCAGTCCCAAGCGGCATGCTGTTCAGCCGGATTCGTATCTCACAATTGATAACTTCTACAACATAACCGTGTACAACAAAGGCGCAGAACTCATCCGTATGCTGTACCTCCTGCTTGGTCCGAAACAGTATCGGGCGGCAACCGACCTATACTTTGAACGGTATGACGGCTGTGCGGTAACAATCGAAGAATTCATTCAATCAATGGAAGAGGCCAGCGGCCGTGATCTTCAGCAGTTTCGTCGATGGTATTCCGTTGCTGGTACACCGAAAGTTCGGGTACATCGAAACTACAACTCGAAAGATTCGTCCTTTCAATTGACACTGGAACAAATTCCACCCGATTCGACATCTGAAGTGCCAGGTACGCCAATGCACATTCCAATCCAGTTGTCTTTGCTGAACGAGAGTGGTCGACAACAGTGCCAGTTTCTTAACGGAGATACAACCGCTGAGGCCGATGAGTTTCTACTTGAGTTGACAGAACACAAACAGACCTTTGAATTTTCGAGTGTCAAAGAATCTCCGACACTGTCATTGCTGCGCGGCTTTAGTGCGCCGGTTGTGGTAGAGGATTCTCAGGCTGATGAGGAACTTCACGCACTACTCGCAATTGATGACGATCCTTTTTGCCGCTGGGACGCATGGCAGAGAATTGCAAAATCCTGCCTGCTTGAGATGATCGATGTTTTTCAAAAAAATCAAACACCGCAGGTAGACGACGCCTTCCTTGACACTTATTCCTCTGTACTTGACGATGCCCTGATTGATCCACAATTCAGTGTGCTGCTGCTGGACCCGCCGTCCGAAATCGCAATTGCACAAGCGATGGATGTCATTGATCCAGTCGCCATCCATCATACTCGGCGAGTGTTGATTCGAACTATTGCGGAGAGATTTTTTGACCGCTTTGTTAACCTGTATCAAAG
>CAZYSR010000277.1:0-11832 GCA_964649525.1 uncultured Gammaproteobacteria bacterium | reverse complement strand
CAGTCTCATCCTTTACCGATTTTTTGAAACCTTTGATTGCGGTACCGAGATCACCACCCATTCCGCGCAGTTTCTTTGTTCCAAACAGCAATACCACGATCACTAATATGATCAGCAGTTGCCATATGCTAATTCCACCAGGACCAAACATCCTACCTCCTCGTAATTACTAAATCTGAAATAATGAATTCATAAAATGATTAAAGCCAATTGCAAATCTACTAGCGCGATTTTTTTTCTTCGATACCAGAAATGCCAAACCGTCGGCCTAGTTCATTGAGTACGTCGCTGTGATTGCAATTGAAGTATGACAATAACACCAGACTGTGGAACCACAAATCTGCAGTCTCATATATTACTTGATTCACGTCCTTAGAACAGGCTGCCTCTACGGTTTCCTGTGCTTCTTCAGTGACTTTGTCAGTAATTGCGGACAATCCTTTCGAATGCAAGAGCGCAACATAGGATTCATCAACGCTCGCCTGCTTTCGATTCTCAATCACCTCATCAAGCGCGGAAAGAATATCTGATTGTGTTTGCATTGTCCGACAACTTTCAGGATTTATAGATTTCTTCCGGCGATTTCAATACAGGTTCCACCTCTTCCCACTCATTATTGACCAGTTTCCGATAAAAACACGATCGACGCCCTGTGTGACAAGCAATTCCACCTTTCTGTTCAACCTTAAGTACGATTGTATCGGAGTCGCAGTCAATTAAAACCTCGCTTAACGTTTGCACATGACCGGATTCCTCGCCTTTGCGCCACAGTTTTTGACGCGATCTCGACCAGTACACTGCGCGCCCTTCCTCTACTGTCGCCTGCAAGGCGGCTGCATTCATCCATGCAACCATCAGTACCTGACCCGTCCCAGAGTCTTGAGCTACCGCGGGTAAAAGCCCGTTATCAGGCCAATTCAGATCTTCAAGCCAGTCAAACTTCACTTTATTCAAACTCGTCAATTATCTCGCAAACCTCAATTCCGCGCCCCTTCATGTGTTCTTTTGCTTGCGCGATTGTATACTCACCGAAGTGAAAGATACTTGCTGCAAGTACGGCATCGGCCTTACCAAACTCAATACCATCGGCCAGATGCGATAATTCACCGACCCCGCCAGAGGCGATGACAGGGACCGGAACTGCTGATGATACTGCTCTAGTTAACTCCAGGTCGAATCCAATCTTAGTGCCGTCGCGATCCATGCTGGTCAGCAAAATTTCACCTGCACCAGCATCACACATACGCTTGGCCCACTCAACCGCATCAAGTCCTCGCGGTTTGCGCCCACCATGGGTGTAAACTTCCCAGGCTTGCGGGTCTGTGTCAGGCACCCGGCGGGCATCTACTGCGACTACGATACACTGTGACCCAAATCGGCCAGCAGCTTCTTCGATAAACTCGGGACGTTCTACTGCAGAAGTGTTAATCGAAATTTTGTCTGCCCCAACGTTTAGAAGATTTCGAATATTGTCGACATTACGCACTCCACCACCAACGGTCAAAGGAATAAATACCTGGTTCGCAACTGCTTCGACGATGTGCAAAATCGTCTCCCGATTACTGGAACTCGCGGTTATATCCAAAAATGCTAGTTCATCAGCACCCTGACGATCATACATTCGTGCGACTTCAACCGGGTCTCCTGCGTCTCGGATATTTACAAACTTGACACCCTTGACGACTCGACCTTCGTCAACATCCAGACATGGAATGATTCGTTTGGCGAGCGGCATGTTAATTCAGTTTTGCAAAGTCTTTCCGCAGGAAATCATCAATTAAATGTGTTGCGGAAGCAAAGTCAAGTGTCCCTTCGTACAGCGATTTGCCAGCGATTGCACCAAATATTCCTGCTCCGCTCACTTCAAGCAGGTTTTGAATATCCGTAAGATCGCGTATGCCACCAGACGCAATCACCGGTATCTCTACGCTGTTCGCCAATTCAGCTGTTGCTGAAACGTTGACACCGCTTAACATGCCATCACGCTCAATATCGGTGTAGACAACAGCTACTGAACCGGCTGATGACAATGTGTTCGCCAGTTGCACGACATTTGTGTGTCGAGACGCAACCCATCCCTCGGTTGCCACCGTCTGTCCACGCACATCAATACCCGCAATGACAGTCCCTGGAAAGTAATTTGAAATGTCAGCAACAAATTCTGGTTCTTTGACTGCTCGAGTACCGATGATGACGTAATTCACGCCTTCATCCAGGTAGCGTTTAACCGTCTCAAGGTTTCGAATGCCACCACCCACCTGAATAACTACCTCTGGATAGCGCTTCGCAATTCGACCGATTATTGCTGCATTGACCGGTTCACCCTCCACAGCACCATTGAGGTCCACAACATGAATCCGTGTAGCGCCTGCTTCAACCCATCGGGTTGCTTGACTGACCGGATCGTCGGAGTAGACCGTAGCATCAGCGAAATTTCCTTGAATCAGACGGACACAGCTTCCGTCCTTGATGTCAATTGCAGGAATAAGTAGCATGAGTATGATGATCGCAAAAGAATGGAAGTGCTAGATTTCGCCATCCCACTTAAGAAAATTGGCCAACAGTCTGAGTCCCTGTTGGCGACTTTTTTCGGGGTGAAATTGTACTGCGAAGAGATTCTCACGCGCTGCTGCGCAAGTGAACTCTAGTCCATAATCAGCAACAGCCGCAACTTCGGATTCCCTGTCAGAACGGGCAAAGTATGAGTGTACAAAATAAAACCGTGTGTCTTGCGGAATACCTGACCACAGAGGGTGCTGGCAGGTCTGATGAACCATACTCCATCCCATATGCGGAATTTTGATGCGATGTCCGCCATCGATCAGACCTTCACTAAATCGTTCAACCCGTCCTGCAAGCACTTTAAGCCCCTCTACACCTCCATCCTCCTCACTGTGTTCATAAAGCGCCTGAAGTCCCAGACAAATTCCCAGTACCGGTTTGGTTCTTACTGCTTCATTCACTGCTTGACGAACTTCGTCATCTTGAAGTTCTGACATCCAGGTTCCAATCGCCCCCTGACCCGGCAGGATCAATCGGTCAGCCATTCGTATTTTTCGAGCAGACCGAGATGCCTCAACTTCTGATCCACTGCTCACTACCTGAATGGCAGTCATCACAGAATGAAGATTACCGGTGCCAAAATCTGCAACCAGAAATTTAGACATGACAAAACTTAGGTTAAATATCTCAGTTGTGAGTTAAGCCGAATCGGGTGTGGAATATGGGCAACAACGAACTGTGGCAATCTCAGAGGGAGTTGATTATCCCAGAAGCGGTGGTTGAAACGGTAAAAATCGTTGCTGTATTCATTCGGGTGCTGGTGGAACACGCCATGTTAGCCCCCCATGGAGACCATCATTCACCATCAGGACCGTTCGAGGTGCAGGATTGTTCCATCGATTTATTGATATTTTATCTTTTATATCAATATGTTAATCATTTATTACTATATCACTTATTTTTACGTATAGACAACATAATTTATCATCGATGCTGGTTAAACGTTGGGGGTTGAAACTGCAGCATTTACAACAGTTCACCATTGGGTTACTCAATTAAATTAAGCTCTTCGTACATACAATCACATTTTTTGGATGTCGCATAAATGTTAATCGGATCTATATTTCTTAATAATCGCGCTCAAGCAGTCAGGCTCCCTGCCAAAGCTCGTTTTCCAGCAGATGTGAAGCAAGTGGCAGTACGAATCGTTGGCAACGACCGAATCCTTACCCCCATTGAGCATATTTGGGATAGCTTCTTTCTATCAGACGAACGCGTGAGCGATGACTTTATGAGTGCTCGCGCCTCTCAAATTCAACCTGAACGTGAAGAACTTTGATGCTGACATTCATGCTGCATACCGACATTTCAACTTGCGAATTGAAAACATGCACAGTGAGTGTCCTTAATTCGTTCGATAACTTTTGCGGATTTGACACACACTAAAAAGATGTATCTGGCAAACGCTTTCATTCGCTACCGAGAGTTGGCGGAGGAAGTTGGATTTACAACCGGTAATAACTCTCAGGTGGTAGCGTGAACGGTTAATCAACCTCTCTCACAGAAACTTGCATATTTTACCCCGCGCAAATTGACAACAAGGTAAGTATGATTGGTCAATTACCAAACCCGGACATTTCGGTACGTCTTGGTAAATCGGCCCCACGCCTTCGACAGGTGAATCGTGCGGCCTGAACAGCAAAATTCAAAAGATTTTCCAACCGTTTTTTGTCAAGTGAATTCACCGCTTCTTTTGGGTTGCCCGCCCCTTCTTCGGATAACTTTACAAGTAATGCAGCCTGAAAGCTATCTCCGGCGCCTACCGTATCAACAACCGAAGTGACCGGCGGTGTTACTCTTACGACATGATCTTTGTGCGTCCAAGCCGAAACTGCTCTGCCACCATCGGTAATTACGACGAGTTTAACCCCGGCATCAAGAAACATCTTGACCAGTTTTCCTTTTTCGATATTCGGATAGAGTGTACGTAAGTCTTCCATACTGAATTTCATCAGGTCGGCACAGGAAGCGTATTCTTTCATTCGCAACCTCCAAATTTCAAGATCTGGCTCCACCATCTTTCGAACATTCGGGTCAATCGAAATAAACCGGTTCGTGACAGTCGTCGCAAGACTTGCAAATGCGTCGGCAATCGGTTGCACTGCAATCGAATAGGAACCGAAGTGCAATCCACTGATTTCAGGCCCGATTGCAGGAATTAGCTCAGACGTCACATTGCAATCCGCAGATCCCAATCCGTAAAATTCATAATCCGGTTGCCCTAAATTGTCTACACCGACAATACTAAGCGTTGTGCGTTTGCCAGAACGAACCAGATATTCAGTCGACACGGATTCCTTTTTCAATGTACGCACAAGATGTTCACCAAGCGCACCTCGCGAAATCCCGGTCAGCAGAGCTGCTCTGCCGCCTAAGCGAGCAATACCAATCGCTACGTTGAACGGTGAGCCTCCGGGATGCGCCTCCAAGCGTAAACTCCCAGAATTATTGCTCTCACTGTCGATGAAGACATCAAACAACGCTTCGCCGCACACCAGGTACATTATTGAACCAGCTGCAAATATTTAAATTTGATCATTGCTAACGTCTCATGTAGATTTTGCCATCAGACCGAAACAATCAGAATTGATTCCGAAATTCGTACGCCCATTCTCTCCATGGCCTTAGACCGTGTTTGCATAGTTCCGCTGCACTTTGCTACGACCGGAAGCAATTCAATGCCACGATCAATTGAATTTTTTTGTACTTTTTCTTCCATTTCTAAGAGAACCGGTTGAATTTAGTGTTCGGTGATCCGTCTTCCGTTTATATCGCTTGCGACATCCGTGTCTTTTGCAGTCCTCGGCGCACAAATGTCGAAGCCGCAATCAGGCCTGAATTGAACTACCTATTAATTTACTTCCTTACAATTTATAAATTAGATTGATTTACTATTTGTCCGAATTTAATCGATTTTGTTTAAAATCTTAATTTATTCGGATTCAATTTCAGGAGTGTAGCGAACTGATGCGGGGTGGAGATTCAATAGGGCTTCGTGCTTACAATGAACGGCTGATGATCGCAGCCATTCGCCAAGAAGGTGCATTGTCGAAGGCAGAAATTGCTCGAACCACCGGGCTCAGCGGTCAGGCTGCTACGGTAATCGTTAACGCTCTCATTGACGAAGGACTTCTCGTAGAGCTTGAACGTGTACGTGGGCAGGTAGGTAAACCGTACACCCCGATAGCTCTCAATTCACAAGGTGCGTTTTCTATCGGCGTAAAGATCGGGCGCCGAAGTCTTGAAGCGATACTGGTTGATTTCAATGGCAATGTCATCGCATCGCGAATCGAACGCTACGATGCGCCGCTGCCTGAGCCAACCATGGCTGCTGCTATAGAGGTTTCAATGGAACTGATAGAGTGCGTAGATTCAAAACTGCGGCATCGAATTACGGGCCTTGGTGTCGCGATTCCATGGGATCTTCACGAGTGGTCGGATGTATTGGGTCTGGAACCAGCCGCGCTTGAAAGTTGGCGAAAAATAAACGTTGCACAGCAGCTTGAGAGATCCACCGGACTAGCAGTATCGCTTTTCAATGACGCCACTGCTGCCTGTGCTGCGGAAATGATTGCAGGCGACCGGATTCGAAAACGCAGTGCATTGTATTTTTTCCTTGGTACTTTCGTCGGCGGTGGTGTTGTGATCGATGGCCGGTTGCATCGAGGCGAACAAATTAACGCTGGTGCCATCGGCTCTTTGCCGATGGGCGGAAAAAATTCTGACGGCCAGCCCAATCAGCTGATTCATCTAACATCTGTCATTGAACTTGAACGTTCACTGGCTTCCGCTGGATTTGACATTTCGGACATGTTTAGCTTCTCGCCTGTCAATGACGCGGAATTCGTATTTAACAATTGGATGCGTCGCGCTGTACCCGCTTTGTCACATGCAATTATTTCAGCAACCAGCGTAATCGATTTCCAGGAAGTCGTGATCGACGGGCTGCTGTGCCCGACATGGAGACAGCGAATTGTCAATTCTGTTTCAAAAGCGTGTGCGAAGTTCAATCACGCGGGCCTTTCGCCATTTGAGATCGCAATTGGGTCGATCGGTCCTTCTGCTCGAGTGATGGGTGCCGCACTAATGCCTTTGATACAGAGATTCTCTCCCGACTCTGAATTACTGGTAAAAACCGGAAAGACTCTGCACTCAACTGATACGACTCCAGCAGTCCGTCCGGGCAACTAGTAGCGGCTGTAACGAAAGAATCACTTTTACGGGTGAAACGAATTCACTAATAACCTGCCTCACTGCAGCAAACAGACTACTCGCATCTACGCGCAAGCAATTTGCTTACTGTACCTCGGAGAATTTGAACCAAAAGTTGGCCACTTACTAAATTTCAGTACGAACTGAACCGGCAATCTGAAAAAAATGAACATTTATGCTTGACTCAGCGAAAAAGTTGCTGTATATATAAATCACATTGATAAATTAATTATTTTCCCAGGAGAATTTTCATCATGCGCATGAAGTCAACATTATTTGCAGCCGGTTTGCTTGTGTTTGCAGTTGCTGGAGGAACATTCACTCAGTCACACGCCGCTACTGTAGTTACCATTGCGACTGTCAACAACGGCGACATGATCCGAATGCAGGGTCTAACAGACGATTTCACAGCTAAAAATCCAGACATTACCCTTGAGTGGGTTACTTTGGAGGAGAATGTGCTACGTCAGCGGGTCACTCAGGACATCGCCGCAAAGGGCGGCCAATTTGATGTTCTTACCATTGGTACCTATGAGGTGCCAATTTGGGGCAACAACGGTTGGCTGGTATCTTTGAACGATCTTCCAGCAAGTTGGGATGCTGACGACCTTCTGCCGGCTATCCGTAACGGCCTCACCATTGATGGCCAACTCTATGCCGCTCCGTTTTACGGCGAGAGTTCCATGGTCATGTATCGGAAAGATTTGATGACAAAAGCTGGTCTTGAGATGCCCGATGCGCCGACCTGGGACTTCATTAGAGAAGCCGCTGCGGCGATGACCGACAAAGACAACGAAGTCTACGGTGTGTGCCTTCGCGGTAAAGCTGGTTGGGGTGAAAATATGGCATTTCTAACCGCTACCGCGAACTCATTCGGTGCGCGCTGGTTTGATGAGAACTGGAAGCCTCAGTTTAATAGCCGTGAATGGGCCGACACGATCAACTTTTACATCGACCTGATGAACAGCAACGGCCCTCCAGGAGCATCAACCAATGGATTCAACGAAAACCTGTCGCTTTTCCAGCAAGGTAAGTGTGGCATGTGGATTGACGCAACCGTGGCCGCCTCATTTGTCACCAACAAGAATGACTCGACCGTAGCCGACAGTGTCGGTTTTGCATTGGCGCCTGATAACGGTCTGGGCAAACGGGGAAACTGGCTATGGGCATGGTCTTTGGCAATCCCGGCAGGTTCGGATGCAACAGACGCGGCGAAGAAATTCATCTCTTGGGCAACCAGCAGAGAATACACCGAACTGGTCGCTTCCAAAGAAGGCTGGGCCAATGTTCCACCAGGTACTCGCAAATCTCTCTACGCGAATCCAGCTTATCAGGAAGCCGCTTCCTTTGCCGAAATGACATTGAATTCAATCAACGCAGCAGATCCGACGCAGCCGACAGTTGATCCAGTTCCTTATACCGGCGTACAGTTCGTCGCGATCCCGGAATTCGCCGGAATTGCCACACAGGTCGGACAAGAATTTTCCGCAGCACTCGCTGGTCAGCAATCTGTGGCCGAAGCGCTCGAAAAGGCACAAGCCCTGACGATGGACGAAATGGAAGCTGCTGGTTACTAGGAATCAGATGGCTGAAAGATCGAAAAATCAAGATGGTTTCGAATGATCAGAATTGGACAGTCATATAGTCTCTCTCGTCTGATATTCCATCGGATTTCGGGGGCATTGCGAATTCTAACGATGTACAAATTCGAAATTTGTTCTTCACGCTTGGCTGAAGGAAGGGGTGTGCCCTCCTTCAGCCACAGTCCTAGTGATCGCCGGCTAATGTAGCCCCAGTTTCAAGAGGCAACCGTCATGGCTACGCTGCAATCAAGATCCATCGCCCGAATGATGTTGGCTCCTGCAGTGTTTCTATTGCTTGTTTGGATGCTTGTGCCATTGACGATGACCTTTTACTTCTCGTTCAAGAAATTTCTGCCTCTACGCGGCGGCGATCTAGGATGGGTCGGATTCGAGAACTACATACGATTCGTTACTTCGAGTTCATTTTGGCCAAGCGTGCAGGCGACGCTTGCAATCGTCGGCGGCGTGCTGCTAATTACAGTATTTTTCGCCATTCTGCTGGCACTACTACTCGACCAACCGATGTGGGGACAGGGTATCGTACGAATTCTGGTCATCGCACCATTTTTTGTGATGCCAACCGTATCAGCCCTCGTGTGGAAGAATATGTTTATGGACCCCGTCAATGGGCTTTTCGCACACTTGTGGAAGTTCTTCGGTCTTGCGCCTTTTGAATGGTTAAGCCAGGCGTCGCTTTTTTCTGTCACCCTGATTGTTTCCTGGCAGTGGCTACCATTTGCAACATTAATCCTGCTCACAGCCATTCAGTCGCTTGATCGCGAGCAACTTGAGGCGGCTGAAATCGATGGTGCTTCGACGCTGGCAAGATTCTACTACATCATTCTGCCGCACCTCGGGCAGGCCATTACAATTGTCATATTGATCCAAACCATCTTTCTGTTATCAATATTCGCCGAAATTTTTGTAACTACGCAAGGTTCGTTCGGAACGAGAACGTTAACCTACCTCATATTCCAACGGGTTCTGGAAAGCCAGAATGTAGGGTTAGGATCCGCTGGCGGTGTTTATGCGATCATCCTTGCCAATATCGTGGCAATCTTTCTGATGCGCATCGTCGGCAAAAATCTGGACAAATAGGAAAAGCAAGCCATGGTCCGCACTGCCACAATACAACGCAAGATCATCATCACCGCCATCGCATGGGCGATAGGTCTTTTAATTTTCTTTCCGGTTCTTTGGACAATCCTGACAAGTTTCAAATCGGAAGCTCAGGCAATCGCTGATCCACCGGTATTTTTGTTTTTCGATTGGACACTGGAAAATTATTCGATCGTTCAAGAACGTTCAGATTACCTGCGATACCTATGGAACTCGGTGATTATCGCTGGCGTTTCCACATTGCTTGGCATACTTGTGGCGGTCCCTGCCGCGTGGTCCATGGCCTTTACTCCATCGAAGCGCACGAAAGACATTCTCCTTTGGATGCTTTCGACCAAAATGCTACCGGCTGTGGGCGTTCTCTATCCAATTTATCTAATATTTATTCAACTCAACCTTCTGGACACACTTACCGGCTTGATTGTTGTCTTGATGCTGATCAACCTGCCAATCATTGTGTGGATGCTGTACACCTATTTCAGGGAAATACCAAAAGAGATACTGGAAGCGGCGCGAATGGACGGTGCATCGCTGCAGAAAGAGATTCTGCACGTGCTGACTCCTATGGCTGTGCCAGGCATCGCATCCACCATATTGCTTAATTTCATTCTTGCCTGGAATGAAGCATTCTGGACTTTGAACCTGACTGCTGCAAAAGCTGGGCCGTTAACCGCATTTATTGCCAGCTATTCAAGCCCTGAGGGACTATTCTATGCAAAACTCAGTGCGGCATCGACGATGGCCATCGCTCCCATACTAATATTGGGCTGGTTCAGCCAGAAGCAGCTAGTCCGCGGTCTGACATTCGGTGCAGTCAAGTGAGTTCTCGTAAAACAACTCGACTGGACAGGGCGGTATATTCAGATATTGAATCACACTACTCAATTTCTTCGAGTCTGGCCGTGAAATTGTTTTTCAAAAAGGTGAATTAATTCGCTATTCCGGTTTGTCTGGACAGAAATCATGATGAACAAGGAGATTTAGTCGTGGGACACATCGTACTCGAAAAAGTAAAGAAATCATTTGGCGACGTTACAGTCATTCCACCTCTGGACCTTGAAATCGAGGATGGCGAATTTGTCGTATTCGTTGGACCATCGGGTTGTGGAAAGTCGACACTGCTAAGACTGATAGCAGGACTTGAAGACGTATCGAGCGGAGTCATCTTCATCAACGGAGAGGATGCGACTTCAGTACCACCTGCAAAACGCGGACTTGCCATGGTGTTTCAATCCTACGCGCTGTATCCGCATATGACTGTGCGCAAAAACATCAGTTTTCCACTTCGAATGGCAAAAATGGACAAGGCTGAGCAAGATCGACGCGTTGAGCAGGCGGCAGCCGTATTGAACTTGACTGATTATCTCGACCGACGACCGGGACAGCTTTCAGGCGGTCAGCGGCAACGGGTTGCCATCGGCCGCGCAATCGTACGCGAGCCCGCGGCCTTTCTGTTTGACGAACCTTTGTCGAATCTTGACGCGGCACTGCGGGTCGGCATGCGGCTAGAGATCAGCGGACTTCACAAGCGGCTTGAAACAACCATGATTTACGTTACGCACGATCAAGTTGAAGCAATGACCATGGCTGATAAAATCGTTGTCCTGCATGACGGTAGAATCGAGCAAGTTGGTTCGCCGCTGGAACTCTACCGCGCACCTCGCAACCTGTTTGTTGCCGGATTTATTGGCTCGCCAAAGATGAATTTTATCGATGGCGAAAAAGCAGAAAAATTCAACGCTCACACCATCGGAATTCGTTCAGAACATTTTGTTCCTTCACCGACAGAAGGACTCTGGAAAGGTCAAGTGGGACTATCGGAGCATTTGGGTTCGGACACCTTTCTTCATGTCCATATGGAAAAGCACGATGAACCGATTACTGTTCGGTCTGGAGGAGAGGTGGATATTCACCTCGGTGATACAATTTACCTGACTCCGAATGAAGGTCACATCTATCGGTTCGACGATCACGGACTGCGAATGGATTGAAACTTCTTGCCGGCCGGCAAGTGCGCTATGATAAAAGGCGCAGCAAGAAGAATTGGATTGTCCTTAGCCGAAACCTGTGTTCGTCAAGGCTTACGCGTCGCCATTGCCGAAATCGTTATTGCACGAGCGAAATCATCCTCAGCTGCACCGGTAGAATTGGCCGTCGCGATTGATACACTCTCGGGCGGATAGATATTTTGATCAATAGTGCCGCTATCTTTGCTGCAGCGTCGAAGACTGCAGTCATCAGCCTGACGCAATCTACCGTTTTCATCAGATTGAGTATGGCATCATTACAAATGCCAATGGATGAACTGAAGACTGTCGAGCGTCCGACGTCAAAACTGTGATTCACTTATCAGAAT
>CAZYSR010000276.1:0-5107 GCA_964649525.1 uncultured Gammaproteobacteria bacterium | reverse complement strand
CCTGATCCTGTGCTCTTAAATCTGAGCCGCCAGAACCACTTCGAACTGATCCAGATAAGCCCACCGAAGCTTGCCACTTCGCGTCTATTGCCGGGACATATAGAAACCAAACCCCTAGTTCTGTATGAAGAATTTCAATTTGATTATTACGAGTTCGCCAACTGTACCCCAGACGTCCAGTTATATGGTTCAAGGCCTCTTTGGCTGGGCCACTCCAGCTAATCGTCGACAGTTCGGTTGTCTGAATTTCGGCTGCAAGGGTAATCGGCACTTCAATTTGTTCGGCGATCTGTCGAGTAAGTTCGACCAAAGAAACGGGCTCAATAAACGTCAATTCAATCCGCTTCGTGAGTGACTCTGGTTCTGGTTCGAGGGTATTGACGAGCTGTATAGGAGATTTTGGCCCAAGCCAAGCTTGAGAATATTCCTGTACAAGATTCACTACTGAAGGTCCATTCTTCGCTTGACTGGTATGAGAAAGTTCCATTTCAACTTCACCCACAAATCGTTCAGTTTCTTGGACCATGAACTGCGGTAAATTGCACGAAGACAACAATGCTACAACACTCATCTGCAGCATCAATTTGACCATTCGCTGGCTGTTCATGACTAAAGTTTTTTATGGGTAGTTACTGGGCTCAATCACAAGTACTGAGTTGCCGCTGAAAAACTTTCCGACCAGTGGTACAGGAGCATTTCGATAGTGCATCAGCAATGAGCCGACTGCATCAACCAACGTGCCGGAAAAAGTGGAGGAGTGTGTGATTGCGTAGTCATGTCTACTACGCCAGTCGAGCGACCAATCACTTAATTGAGCCCAGTTTTCCAAGTTTTCCCGCAGTGTAAGGGAACTTTGCAAATGCCAACTGGTAGGGGCTACATTTTGTTCAAAAGAGGTGCTGTTCTTGGAATTTGACTGAACATCTGTTGCGGCTTTACCAACAGGTGGTTGAATGATTTGTTCAGAATCTAAACCGGCCCTTTGAAACCACAAAATTCGTTGTTCAGCATCTTCGTACAACATCCAAGTCTGTCCAACAATTGTCCTAACTGCGGTTCGAACATCCACCGGTCCAATTGACCGATGAGACTCCGGCAGCGGGAGCTCCTGAGTTGATTCAAATTCTTCTGTGGTAACATGCCTGTAACCTGACCGATGCAAGACATAATCGATCGCGGTTCCCACCGTTTCGACAAATGGTGGGAACCGTGTTTCTATCACAGTTGATAGAAGGTCTACTTGGTTTGACTTAGCAGTGAGTTCGTGAAGAGAGTACCGATTTACCCTTTCGAATTCACTTGCAATTACTGACTGCAAAGGAAACAACGCAAACAGAGCACTAGAAGTTCTGCAAAGGATTTTGTATCTACAACTTTTCATGCAAACGACTATGCACTGATTCACAGAAGAAAGAAACGATAAATTCAAATTTGAATTGAAAAAATTATTTCTAACACGAACAAATCTCAAGTTGTGCACTGCTAGTTCAATTTGTAGCGGATACTCGGCCCATAAGGAAGTTGCGTGCTTTCCATGCCTGTGCGCTTGATTTAAAAATTGCCTTCGGATCGTTCTCCAGAATTCTTATCCAGTCGAGTACGTATGATTCGTGACTCAGTTCACCAAATATTCGAAATTCCGCACACAGAAACGCCGAGCCAATTTCTGCAATTAGTTCTTCATATGCATATTCAACTGAACTATATGAGCAGGTATCCGCAATAGCAGATCGGTTGAGTCTAGACTTATGCCCAGTCCAGTGCGTTAATTCGTGCAGCAGGGTGCTGTAATATCCACCAGGTGATTGAAATGCTGCCTTTGGTGGCATGCAAATGACATCTGAGTCCGCATAATAGGTGGCTATGGTTCCCGTGTGCCGGACCTTAGCGCCGCAAACATCAATTAGATTGTCTGCGTCGTGATGAGACTCCCAATTTTGTTCAAGCGGTGGGAATGGATTGGGGCCTTTGACAACTAGTTCTGGTAAACCGACACACTGTTCAACATTAAACAGAGTGAATGCGCGGGCAATCTTATAGGGCTGCTTGTCAGGCTGTTTTTCTTCATCTTCCTCGTCCAAATTTCCCTCAGAAGGAACATTGATGTTTTTGAAGAAAACAGCGATGGTACCTTTCTCGCCATTTTTTATACGTCCACCTAGTTTGACTGCCTGTCTGAATGACAGCCAACGATCCAGATCGTATCCTCGAGTGATGGCAGAAGCCCAGAGAATGGTGACGTTGACCCCGGTGTATCGGCGTTCTGTCCCTGCGTTGACAGGGAAACTTGGTCCGGGAGAGGAAACTGACCACGGCTTTTGCCATGGTGGGGCTCCATTTTTCAGTGCGTCGATGAAAACTTTGGTTACTTCGGTAAATAAACTTGCAGACTTTTTGCTGGTCATCGGTATGAAACTAATGTTGAACTTGGGATGAAACTTAATGGCTAGTTCGGCCAATAAGTTTCAAAATTAAGATTTCAGTCCGATGAGATTTTTCTGAATCTGCAGTTGCAGCAAATGAGTGCAGCGCTTAATTCAGATGGTTCTGGCTGATTTAGTTGATCAGTTAGAATCCTTATTAGAAGTTTGTGAAGGCGTTTCAGCTTTAGTTCGTGCTACCTTTCCTTGCTCCAATACCCTTTGTCTATACCTTTCCTTTGTTTTTTCAAACAACGCCTGTTGTTCTGCTAAGTCGATACGCTGTTGGTAGATTCCTTCTGCATTTTCAATTTGAAACTGTCCATCTTCTCGCAGACCAATTCCGCTTTGTGAAAGACGCTTGCAGTAAGTTGTCATAAGTGAAACAGGATTCCAGACTGGGGAACACCTGTTACTTAGCCCCGCTTTTATTCGTCCATCTAGTTCATCAAGCAGCAGTTGGTGCCAGGATTCCCACGGTTTTGGCGGTTTCGGTAAACCCGCAGGTAAGCGCTTCAGAGTCAGTGCAATTAGGTGCTTTTGGTTCTCAGTGACCTGTTCTGGAAATATGAGATCAGATGCAAGTTCAGTGTGCTCCTCCATTACTTGGGAGTTGTAGTAATTTCTTTTGACTACTCTATTACTACTAGTAAGTACTACAGAGTCTGATTGAACTGATTTTTTGTCTTCACTGATATCTAAGTCATTGATATTACCGTAGTTCATCTCGTGAACTTCGGTCAATTTTTCTATCCCGGGTCGATCAGAATGTTTTTCTGTCGTAAATTGATTTCTTTTGTTTGCCAGGTCTGGATATGTGCCAAAGAAGTTCGCATCAATGTCCCCTTCCAATGCCATCCACGCTTCTGCTCTTCTTTCGAAGGGGTGCTCATACGCCATAACGTTTTGACCCAAACTGAGGTCGTGTCGAAGTGAACTCAATATCAGTTCCGCAATTTTTCGTACGTCGTTGTTGCGATGTTTCCTGCAATTCGTCACATAACCCATGTAATTTGCATCCAGATCAAAAGTGTCGCCCACGTCTAGTGGCTCACCGTGCACCATGTAGATGTTGCCATCCCGAGTAAATTGACCTGATGCATTGCGTTCCTGATCTCGACACAAATGAGTTATCCATCGGGTCAATCGAAGTTTCGCAATCGAACTTGAAACTGTTCCTCTAGAGATATGCAGCATAGATTGAATTTCGTCGTAACTCGGGAAAGCTGCAAGAGACATATCTGGCGTGCATCGAGACCTAATAGCGAGCCATACCAGCTTGTCATACGGATTTAGTACTGGATCAAAAATCAATAATCTAGGGTGTGAATCGTACCAATTGTCTGTAAAGACCATTCCTGTCGATGCATTTGCCATTCGACGAGAGCTTTTCGCCGCCGATAAAATCCTAGATAAATTGCGCTTTATTGACTTGGGCTCAGGGTCTCTCATCATGAATCCCGCATCGGGTGAAATACATTTGTAAGATGAGGTTTCTCACAATTCATGACACTGAAAATCAATCACCCATGATGCGAGATTCATCGGAATTTGAAATCTACGATTTGCTCAAGAGTTGGAACGAGCCATCATTCTCCCACTCTTGGACCAACCCCCAAATTGTTCGGAGAGAAACTTCGCGTTTTAAGGCATCATAGATGCCCATAAATTCCTTAGGTCCAAAATTTGTAGTTTGTTTAATTAACTTTTCCACCTCTATCCAAACGGATTTTTCAACCTCCATTGTGGGTCGCGGAGGTCGCCCAGCGGGCAAATCCGGCAATCCCATTTGACAACGCTTCAGGTGAAACTGTTGGGCATTCATTCCAGTAAGTGATCGCATCATCTGCATGGGAGCGTCACAAACGATCAGTTCATTGACAAATTTCCCTTTGTGCTGTTCTCGGAGCAAATAGTCAATCAAGCGCCAGTAAACCTCGCGATTGAGCTTAATCGTCAAGAAATGCGATTTCATTGACGCTATTCGGAGAGTGTCCGCAGATGAAAGCGCACTCAAAGCTCGGACTTCACTTGGACCAAAACCCATTTCATAGAGTGCGTTGTAGTCACCTTCCTCCTCGCAGCGGCGAAAGAAAACAACGATGGAGTTGATTAATTCAGCTTCTTTACTAATGGACATTTGATTTCCTCCTTTTGCTAGGCGCACGAAACAAATGAACATTGTTGTCGCTTGCCAGTTGATGAATTTTTCGGTAGCAATCTGTCAGACCACGCAAGTGAATCCAGGTGTCATCGTCAATCTGACGCAAACAAAAACAGATCAATCCCAAGTGAGGAAAGTTACACTTCATTCTCCCTTTTGCATGCGAAATAAGAGTTTTTGGGTCGCCAGATTTAATAAAGTGGATTAAATTTGTGTTTCCAATGAGTTTTGCTGTAGCTGGGCGAGCGCATTCGACTGCCCATTGCAAGTCGGAGTATTCCATCAGTAGCCACCACAGCGCATCGCGCGATGCAACAGCACTTGGATTGACGCGTTCAACTGGAGGTGGATAATCTGCAATCAGATAGCCAATTCCCCAATCACCGATGTCCAGGATGATGCCTTTTTTGGTTTCTGGGTTAACTAAGAAACCTTGATTTTTTGCGATTCTTGTTGCGGAAAGACAGGCTCGTTTTCTTAGCTCTTCTAACTCTTGCTCAATTTCCGAACGTTGGGCTTTTCG
>CAZYSR010000275.1:0-15839 GCA_964649525.1 uncultured Gammaproteobacteria bacterium | reverse complement strand
GGTCTAGTATTGGTGTCCGACCTCATGTGATTTTGGGTGTCGGCGCTGGGGAGATTGCGGCGGCACACGCAGCGGGTGTGTTTGCTCTGGCGGATGGTATGCGTTTTGCTATACGGTACGGCGCTTTTATGGAATCAGATTTCCCAGGGACTGGAGCGGAGAGTGTGCAAGATGATCAGGAATCAGCACTCAAAGACATTGTCACGAATCTACCATCGATCACATTCATCAGTCAAGTCACAGGACACGCCATAAGTCAAGGCGAGACACTAGATGCTGCATATTGGCGTAGTCGAGCATACGATGATTCAGCAAATGAACAGTGTGCGAAAACACTTGCGGACTCAAACGTCAATACCGTGATCGAAATCGGAACTGATGCTTCGCACTTCCTGAGCACATCCTCAACCACCAAAGAATCAGCAGGCGAAGGTGAATTGAAGGCAAACAGCTGTGAATTTCCAAAGATTCTGCCAAGCTTTAATCAATCCTCGAAAACGCCGTGTCAGTTCGTGGATTTGGTGACCGAGGCTTATCAGGCCGGATTCCCAATAGATTTTTCCGGACTGTTTGTTGGAGAGAAGAGATGTCGAATTTCACTACCGAGCTACCCTTTCCAGAGAAAGCGTTTCTGGTTTGACGATTAGTAACGGTGCGAGATAAGGCGACTTGCGAGAGCAATAACGCAAAGATCAAAGTAGGGGCATAGGTCTATTCAGGGTGTCAGAATCTCAAATTTGTAAACCTGAATTTCTCTCGCACAATGGTGTGGAAGAAAAGAAATTGATCACGGTCTTATTGTGCACATCAATCGAATCAAATTGATTAGTGCAATTTGCCAAATCAACGCTAATTCGGTGAATAATGGGCTCACGCCTCAATTGAACACACAACTGTTGCAGCAGGGGATTTGTTTATTCCGACTTGGTACTAATAGGTTGTGTGTATTTCACTTCTATAGAACCAATGGTTTGGAGTTAAAATATTATTTTTTCACAACTTAACTTATGGGAGATTACTGACTATGGCTTCAGTTGAAGATCGTGTAGCAGGTTTGCTTGACAAACACTTGGGAATTTCTGACCGCGCCATGCTGGATGTAAGCGTCGGTGAACTTGGCGTAAACTCTGTAGATGCAGTGAATTTTTTGAAAACTGTCAATCAAGAATTCGGTGTTGATATCAGCGCGGAAGAAGCTGCAGGGTTTGGGCAACTCAGGGATTTGATTAACCACCTTGGTGGTTGAGGTTCCTAACGACTTAATTTGACCCATTGAAGGTTTTGTGACAACCGCCGTTTTTGCCAGTTGTCGAATTAAAATCTACCCGCCGGGACTGACCTTTTCGGGTTAGTCCCGGTTTTTCAGTTTGACGCTTCCTCAGTGCTCTGAAAAATCTGCTTCATGCCCGCCAATCTCATTGCATCCGGTTTCCATACTTTCCATAAAGTGGATGATATATTTGTCGCACATGTAGATCTGTCACCTCATGAGAAACGCGAGAAATACGCCATTTCCTGGCTTGATGAACAAGAACTGGACCGATGGGCTCGGTACCGCTATGATCGACCTAAACGAGAATTTGTACTGTGTCGCGCCACATTACGTTACATTCTCTGCTCCAGACTCGGCTTCGAAAACAAAAGTCTTTCTTTTGATACCTTAGAGCATGGTAAACCATTCGGACTGGTTGATGGAAAGCTGGCACCAGTCAGTTTCAACGTGAGCCATAGCGGTAAACACGGATTGATTGCCATTGGACCGAAGGGAATGCTCGGAATAGATGTGGAGGAACGCGCTGCCCGCATTAACTTCGACTTGATGATTAGTACCGTTTACGGACCGAATGAGCAGGCCGACTTTGAATTTTTGGGAGAATCTGATAGACGACGCTTGTTTTTCAAACTTTGGACGCTCAAAGAGTCGCTAATTAAAGCTCTTGGCACAGGGTTTTCTTTAGATCCGGCCAGATTCGAGATTCCGCGATCCATACGACATGACGCGAAAACGGAATATTTTCGCTTTGCTCACTTGCCAAACACTATTTGGAAACTTGAAAATCTGGAAAATGACAATTTCGCCGCTGCCTTAGCGTATGAACACAATCAAGCACTCACTTGAGAAATGAACGGGAAGGCAGGATGAAGGTTGACAGTTTTACTTGGAATTTACCAGCACCACGCTCAGTCCATGACGTTCAAATGGAAGATGGGACTGTCGTTAAGCTACGCCGGCATGGAAATCCAGCAGGTACGAGGCTTGTTCTGAGCCACGGCAATGGCCTTGCGATCGATCTTTACTATCCGTTTTGGTCTTTGTTTACAGACGATTTCGACCTCTTTGTTTATGATTTGAGAAACCATGGCTGGAACACAGTCGGTTCTCAAATTGAACACAATCTACTCTCTTTTGTCAAGGACCACGACCGAATTCTTGAAGTAATTGACGAAGAATTTGGGGAGAAGCCAAAAATTGGCGTATTTCATTCAATCGCGGCGCTGTCTTCACTGCTATCGAATAATCATGAAAAAGGCTTAGTTGCTCGAATACTGTTTGATCCACCCATCGTTATTCCAGATGATTGCGCCGAAGAATATGATAAGGCAGCAAGACGTAGCACAGAGATAATCCTGCGTCGTGCAGAAAGATTCAACTCCATAGAGGAATGTGTTGACATTTTTCACTACATGCCTATCTTTGGACGGGTGGTGCCTGGTGTCATTAATCTCTTTGCCAGAACAACGCTTCGGAAATCTGAAGACAAGGGCTACTACGAACTTAGGTGTCCGCGCGAGTACGAAGCGCAAGTGATGTATTACGCTAGAATTTTCACACTCTGGGTTGATTTGGACAAGATACCTACTCCAGTGAAAGTCATCGGTGCCGATCCAACCTTACCCTATTCATACCTGCCTACTTACAATCTAGGTCAAATCGCCGCTGTGGACTATGACTTTCTACCTGATACAACACACTTCCTTCAACTTGAACAACCGGAGGAGTGTAAGGAGATGGTCCTGGAATTTCTCGAAAGCCACAATCTCCTGTACTGAGGACTTCACGACCAAAGCGCGAGAGAACAGTGACACTAACCATCGATTCTCTCGCACCGTTAGAGAAGTTGCAAAAGTTACAACAGACAGTCATCCTATTGTGTCAGAAAAGAGTTGCAGAAAAATATTTGGCACAATTCTGACGTTTACCCTACACAAGTGGATTAATGTGCAATTCTGATATATACTAAATACCAGTGAATAACTGGTTAGGAAAATCGAAAAAGTATCATAGAAGATCATTTTGACTTGAAATTGAATGATGGTGAGAATCTCACCGACTCAGAAGCATCAACTATTGTTAGCATAAACCAATATCGGAAGGGTTCTTCCGTCGAACCCATAGCCATTATCGGTATGGCTTGCCGATTTCCAGGAGCACCTAGCATCGCCGACTTCTGGCGACTGCTTGAAGAGGGGGGTAATGCCGTTACTGAAACGGTTCCAGGATCAGGCAACAAGCGCGTAGACGAGTTATTTGCAAACATCCCAAATCCAAGCCAGGCTTGCAGATTTTGCGCCTACGTCGATGATATTGACCTGTTCGATGCAGGATTTTTCCAAATTTCACCGGCTGAAGCTCAACTACTAGACCCGCAGCAGCGAATGATGCTGGAAACTGCCTGGCAGGCCCTGGAAGACGCAGGAATCAATCCAGATCAATTGAGGGGCAGCCTTACCGGGGTTTATACCGGGATTTGCAATGATGAATACAGATATGCCGTTGTTGAGTCAGGCAATACTGCGGGGGCTGCTGCTAGCCTTTACGCACTAAGCGGTACTAATCTGAACGGCACAAGCGGACGAGTTTCTTATGTATTGGGTCTCATGGGTCCTTCAAAGGCGGTAGACGCGGCGTGTGCATCTTCGTTGGTATCGGTTCACGACGCTGTGGCGGACCTGCAGCATGGTAGAGCGGATTTGGCTATTGCGGGAGGCGTACAGGCGAATCTTCACGGACGAATCTTCGAGCTTCGTGCGGACGCGATGATGCTGTCTCCTGATGGTCAATGTAAGAGTTTTGATGCTTCGGCAAACGGCTATGTACGAGGCGAAGGTTGCGGAATCGTCGTTCTGAAGCGTTTGAGCGAGGCGGAAGCGGATGGTGACCGAATCTGGGGAGTTATACGGGGTTCGGCTGTGAACCATGGTGGCGCTGGTAGTGGACTTACGGTTCCTCATACTCCGGGACTGGAACAAGTCATGAAAACTGCATTACAGCAGGCTGGTGTTTCCGCTTCGGATGTGAATTATCTTGAAGCACACGGCACCGGAACAACCGTTGGAGATCCGATTGAAATCGAAGCCGTTTCTGCTGTGTTCTGCAGGGATCGAGAAGCTGACAGTCCGCTTGTTGTTGGTTCAGTGAAGACAAATTTTGGGCACTTGGAATCAGCGGCCGGGATTGCTGGATTGATCAAAGCTGTGCTAGTAGTACAACGAGGCTTAGTTCCAAAGCACTTGCATTTACAGAACCTCAACCCGAGTATTGATTGGGAGCAATTGCCTTTGCAGATAACGACTTCCTTAATGGAGTTGCCGCACGGCAATGGGCAATCGAGATTGGCAGGTGTGAATTCTTTCGGAATATCCGGAACAAATGCACACATTATCGTGCAGGAATACAACAACATAGGAAACGAAACTTATGCTAAGCATCAAGTTGTAGGTTCGCCTCTGGCAGTGGAGGTTACTCTGCCTGCAACTATTGCGAAACAGTCGCTTGCTAAACAAGAATTTACACAGCGGAATTCCCGTTTATTGCCCTTGTCCGGCAAATCTCGAAATGCACTTCGAGAGCTTGCAGCCAACTATCTTTCTTGGCTCGGCGAACAGGTCGAGGAAGCCGTTCCTGTAGGACCGCTACTTTCCGACATGGCGTGGTCCGCCAGTGTGGGGCGGAACCACTTTGATCATCGAGCGGGGATTGTATTTGAAGACTATGCTGGATTGGAAGAGCGACTTAAGGCACTCGTCGAAATGACAGAGGACGAGAGAGTTCAGAAGCCAACCAAAGTTGCATTTGTCTATACCGGACAGGGTAGCCAATGGATCGGTATGGGAAAGACGCTCTATCAAACTGAGCCAGTAGTTCAGGCGGTTCTGGACCGTTGCGAAGAGGTGTTTCTCAGTGAAAGAGACATGTCGCTATTGGATGTCATGTTCGGCCATGTCAAAGGAAATGGCAAACTTAATGATACGGAGTGGGAACAGCCCGCCTTATATGCTTTGGAGTGTGCGCTAACGACACTTTGGGCGAGCCTCGGTGTGCGCCCTGATGTGGTTGTGGGACACAGCCTTGGAGAATTGGTAGCGGCGTATGCAGCCGGTGTGTTCAGTTTGGAGGATGGCATGCGGTTTGCAACGATACGCGGCACCCTGATGTCCGAAACTGGACAAGGCGCCATGGCTGCAGTATTTGCTTCACCCGATCAGGTGAAATTAATAGTTAATTCGCTAAATGCGGCTAGCACCGGTGTTGGTTTGAGTATATCGGGGGATAATGGCACCCATCAGGTCGTTAGCGGTCCGAATGTGGATATCGATAACATCCTGAAACACCTGAAATCGGAAGGAATCCAAGCAAAGCGTCTCAACACAACTCGGGCGTTCCACAGTCCTCTCCTGGATCCTATTCTCGGTGCAGTGCAATCATCCCTTGATGGAGTGACAATCAATCCTCCTTCCATTTCCATGATCAGTAATCTGACGGGGCGAGTTGTGGAACCAGATCAAGTGCTGGATGGAACCTATTGGCAAAGACATGCCCGCGAGGCAGTTGCATTTGCCGATGGAATCAAAACATTGGCAGAGCTTGGTGTTGACTTGGTTTTGGAGATCGGTCCGCGTTCACTTCTCCTGCCGTTGGTCGCATCTACATGGCCGGAGTCAACACAGACACCGACACCCGTGCTGCTTTCCAGTCTGCAGCCACCATCTCCAGATTCATCAGGTTCAACAGGCGGCAACGGTTTTATGACTGCAGTCTCGAACGCATACCAGGCGGGACTTGATATTTGTTTTAAAGGGCTTTACGCAGGAGAAACCCGACAACGTATCCAATTGCCAGGCTATCCGTTCCAACGAGAGAGTTATTGGTTCACTACGGCAAGAGCACGACACTCGGGTGCTGGTCTACCCCTGTTGGGTGAGCGACGCGATTCGGCGAGTGGCGAAGTTACATTTGAGACAATGATGTATCCCGATGATCCGGAATGGCTGCCCGATCACAGTGTATTCGGCAAGATCATTGCCCCAAGTGCGTTACTTGCAGCGATGGCTGCTTCAGCGAGTGCCACTGAAGAAAATGGAATGGCTGTTGTGGAGGAAATGCATCTGAACAGTGCCATGATATTTCCGGATGCAAATACTGAAGACAGTGCTGATCAAGGACTAAAGGTTCAGTCTGTGCTTAATGTTTCTGAAAGTGAGACGACCCATCGCATGCAGATATTCAGTCAAAGAAGTGAACAAGATTGGATCCTTAATGCGGAATGTCTTGTATCGTCAACCGACCCTGTCCCACAAACCAAAGAAACTATAGACTTGGAAAATTTGAAAGCCAGTTTGCCGCCTATGGACACCGCGTCTTACTATCGCACAAGATCTAAATCCGGAGTTGAGTTCGGACCATCCTTTAGAACTTTGGACAAAATTTGGGCACTTCCGGGTGAAGCATTAGGTGAAATATCTTTTCCGGCGAATCTAGGTCAAAACGAATTGGATATTCACCCACTCCTATTGGACGGTTGCTTTCAGGTGTTAGGCGCTGCTCGACTGGCCAGGGGAGAGGCTGAAGATGAATTTACTTATTTACCATTCGGATGGGGACGGATGTGGCTATCGGACCGGCTGCCAAACCGAATCTTCTGCCATGTGTTAATGAGTGAAGATTTCCGAAAATCTGAAGCTAGTGCGAGTGAACTACCTGAAATTTTGAGGGGAGAACTGCGTATATACGACATCAGCGGAAATCTGCTAGGTGAGCTGAGTGATTCAGAGTAAAACGCGCAACCAAGGCAGCAATGCTATCTGTCATTGAGGGAGTGAATGATCTGCTTTACGAGGTGGTTTGGCAAGAGGGCGCTCTGGTGCCGGGAATAATACCCACTGATTTCCTGCCATCTCCGGCGATCGTTACAGCCAGTTCAAATCTGATAGCCGACTATTTGGATGACGAGGGAATCTCGCGCGAACAATTAGTCGCCCAGCAGGTTGACTTGGAACGGTTGGCGCACTCAATCGCACTCTCGATTTTGAACGAATTGGGATGGAACCGAAGTGTCGGCTCGGTGGTGGACGCTGAAGAACTACGAATACACTTGAAAGTTATTGAAGAACAGAAGCACCTTTTCCGTCGCTTGCTGGAAATGTTATCGAAATCTGGAGTGTTGGTGGAGAAGAATGGCAACTTTGTTGTGAAAGTCGCTTCCGATGATTTACTGCCGGAAAGTTTGACAGAAGATATTGAATTGTTTTCAAATCAAATGATTGAGAACTATCCAAAGGGCTCGATTGAGATCGAAATCGGGTTTCTACGACGATGCGCCAGTTCACTAACAGAGCTACTTCTCGGTCAAGTAGATGCTTTGACAATTCTGTTCGGTATGGGAGACCCAGTTCCATCCGACATATACAGAAAGGCACCTATGGGGCGCGCAGGGATGCGGGTGTTGAGAGAAACAATTCAAGCGCTCATTAGTGAATTGCCTGAAGGACGCCGACTCAGAATAATCGAAGTTGGAGCAGGTACAGGGTCAGCAACTGCCTCCGTCTTGCCAGAACTTCCAGATGGGCAATTTGAGTATGTATTCACGGACATCTCTGCGGGCTTTTTTGCAGAAGCGGAAGCAAAGTTCGGAGATGGAAATGGTTGTATTGAATATCGTCCACTGGATATCGAGCGAGACCCAACTGCACAGGGTTTCAACGCACATAGTTATGACTTATTGATTGCAGCCAATGTGCTGCATGCAACGCGCGATTTGGATGAATGCCTGACACACTGCAGAAGTCTTCTAGCTCCATCTGGTCAGTTGGTTGCCTATGAGAATCTCTGGACCATGGGTTGGATGGACATGACTTTTGGACAGTTGGATGGCTGGTGGCGTTTTAAGGACGAGTATCGCCCCAATAGCGCATTAGCAGATTCCACAGCTTGGCGAAGCGCACTCAATAACACAGGGTTCGGAGAAGTTGAAGTTGTAGGATTTGATGAATCCGATTCGACAATGCCAGTAAATAAATGCGTATTTTTAGCGCGCAACACAACACAAGTAGTCAACTCTCCGGGTACTTGGATTCTGGTCGCAGACAGAAATGGCTTGGCGGAGAAACTTGCAGTTCAGTTAGCAGACCATAATCAGACAGTAGTGCTAGCGGCCGCGGATAGAGAAGTCAACGGAGAACAGAAATCGATCGATGTGAGAATCAATCGAAAAGCCGTCGATTTTGAAAACCGTGAGTCGTGGTGTTCTCTGCTAAAGGATTTACCTGAAGATGCACCATTTCAAGGCGTTGTTCATCTTGCAGCATTGAATGGCTGTGGAGTGGAAGCACCCACTGAAGAGCTTGCCGGAGACGTGCGACAGGCAGTGGAGAGCGCATTGACAATCATGCAAGGTTTGGCGGATGCCGATGTAACACCCGAGAAGGGCACGTGGTTTATTACGCGCGGAGCACAGGTTCTTGAATGTGAAACAACAGGATTCCTAGCTGGTGCGCCATTGTGGGGCTTCGGCAAAGCACTGAAACTGGAGGCTGCGCATCTACAACCCAGAATGATTGATCTGGACCCTGATGGCTTCGCGCCGACAGACCTTGTTAGTGAACTGCTGTATCCTGATCCTGAAACTCACATTGCTTATCGTCGGGGATGTCGTCACGTAGCACGCTTGACTCGAATGAATGCTGAAACAGATCGACTGACTTTGCCAGACGAATCCAATTGGATTCTGGCTCGAGATCCAAGCGGCGAATTTGGAAGACTCCGCGTAAAGAACCTGTCGTTGCATCCTTTGGAAGAGAAAGAAGTGCGCATCGCGGTAGAAGCTTTCGGTCTCAACTTCACGGATGTGTTCCGTTCTCTCGGCGTTGTTGAAGAGGGGGAGATGGGCCTGGAAATGTGCGGTCGGGTGCTTGAAGTAGGCTCCAAAGTGTCGACCTTCGCGGTTGGAGATCAAGTTGTTGGTTTGGGAACTGGAACTTTTGCAGCGGAAACGGTAACGCACGAGGGACTCTTGGCAATTGCACCACCGGAATTTACAGTTACCGAACTAGCCACGGTGCCAATTGCTTATGTTACAGCTGCATTGTCATTTGAACATTCTGGTTTGAAATCTGGTGATCGCGTACTGATTCATGCCGGCGCTGGGGGTGTAGGATTGGCGGCGGTCCATTTGGTGCAAGCTGCAGGTGCAGAAGTTTTTACAACTGCAAGCGCACCAAAACACGCTTATCTTCGCTCGATAGGGGTGACGAACATATTCGACAGTCGTACGACAGCATTCGGGAAGGAAATTCTTGAAAGTACCGACGGTGAAGGTGTGGATGTGGTGGTCAACAGTTTGACTGGAGAAGGTTTCATTGATGCCAGTCTCTCCTGCCTAGCGAAAAATGGGCGATTCGTTGAACTGGCCGATATAAACATCTTGAGCGAGGAGGAAATGGCCGCGACTCGCCCGGACGTAAGCTACCACATACTGCAAGTGGACAACATGAGAGACACTGATCCAGCTGCGGTTGGGCGTATTCTCAAAAATGTGATGAAACGGCTGGCCGCGGGAGAATTGAAACCTATCGTCCACAGTAGATGGTCACTGTCCGACACGGGAGCAGCCCTGAAATTCATGAGATCAGCCCGTCACATCGGTAAGATCGTGGTTTCAGCATCACCGATCAAAAATAACCACGTCCGTCAGAACAGATCCTACCTAGTAATAGGTGGACTAGGTGGAATTGGGTGCGCAGTTGCAGGTTGGCTCGCTGACCATGGAGCGGAATCAATTGTATTAAATGGAAGGCGTCCTCCAGATTCTGATGCTCAGGCCATAATCGATTCACTTCGAAAACGCGGTTTTGATATTCAGGTGGAAATTGCAGATGTAACGAATACTGACGCTGTAGATGCAATGTTGGCGCGAATGGACCGGGATTTGCCTCCCCTTGGAGGCATCATTTACAGTGCTGGAACACTCTCTGATGGTGCATTGACCAACCTGAGCTGGGAAAGGTTCGAAACGGTACTATCGCCAAAGATTCTAGGCGCTTGGCACCTTCACCGGGTAACTGCGCATCGCGATCTGGATATGTTCGTCCTGTTTTCAAGCCGCGTCGGCATCATAGGAAACGCAGGGCAGGCAAATCACGCCTCCGCCAATGCATTTCTGGACCAGCTCGCTGGACACCGTCGCGCGTTGGGACTACCTGGTCAGGCTATCGCTTGGGGATCATGGTCAGACATTGGAGAGGCTGCCGAACAGCTACAGAGAATCGAACAACAGCGCGCATCACTGGGTGGGCGCGCGTTTTCGCCACAGCAGGGACTCAAAGTGTTTGACCAAATTGTACGCCAAGGCAACACAAATTCTGTGGCAATGGCAGCGGACTGGTCCGTGTTCGAAAAGAACGTCAATGACATTCCACCCCTGTTTGAGAACTTGATTTCAAATGCAACTGATGCTGAGCCCGATTCGCCT
Source organism: uncultured Gammaproteobacteria bacterium (assembly GCA_964649525.1). Classification (GTDB taxonomy): domain Bacteria; phylum Pseudomonadota; class Gammaproteobacteria; order Arenicellales; family JAJDZL01; genus JAJDZL01. The sequence continues at coordinate 5,091 of CAZYSR010000275.1, read as the reverse complement.
GAAATTTCGGACGACCTGATTCCCCGCCTAAGAACAGTATCTCCGTCTGAACGCGAAACACTGCTGGTATCTTTTCTCCAACAGGAACTGCAAGCAGTATTGAGACTGCGAACATCACCTGACCCGACCATAGGTTTCTTTGACCTTGGGATGGATTCTTTGATGGCTGTGGAGTTGCGCAACCGGTTGAATCGTGCTTTCGACAGTGAATTGACGGTTTCCAATACAGCCGTATTCGATTACCCGAATGTTTCAGAATTCGCTCGTCATCTCCTTGATCAGTTGCCAGAAATCAGCGACACACCGATGGAACAAAAACAGCCTGAACCAGTTCAACAGCCGAAAGTGGTGCCACGGCGAACGGATGAAGAGATAGCGATCGTCGGTATGGCATGCAGGTTCCCAGGCGCACCTGATATTGACAGTTATTGGAGTCAACTTGAAGCAGGTTACGACGCGGTTACCGATGGCAGGCGCGATCCCGGGCCATGGGAAGGTGTTGTTGGAGACACGGCTGCCGAGGAAGGTATTTATCGACGTGGTGGATTCGTTGAAGGAATTGACCTGTTTGACGCTGAATTTTTTGGAATAAGACCAATTGAAGCGCGTTTGATGGACCCCCGCCAGAGACTTCTGCTTGAAACGAGTTGGCATGCTCTCGAGGATGCAGGTATTGATCCAAAATCGCTAAAGGATACACAGTCCGGGGTTTATGTGGGGCTTGGTAGTAGTGAATATCGGGATTTAGTTCGCGAAAGTGGGTATGAAGACAGCTATCTCGGCACTGCGATTAGCGCTGCTCTAGGGCGAATGGCTTTCGTCCTTGGTTTGAGAGGACCAGCGGTTCCACTGGATATGACATGTGCATCATCACTGGCAGCGGTGCATCAGGCAGCCACAGCTTTGCGACAAGGTGAGGTAAATTTGAGCCTGGTCGGTGGAGTTCATACAGTTTTCTCTCGTGCCATTACGAAATACATGTCGGAATATGGCATGCTCTCACCTAGCGGTCGATGCCGGACCTTTGATGCATCCGCGGACGGTTTCGTACGAGGTGAAGGCTGTGGAATTGTTATTATGAAGCGGCTGAGTGACGCAATAGCAGATGGTGATCGAGTCTGGGGTCTAGTTCTGGGTTCATCGGTCAACCAGAATGGAATGAGTGCTGCGTTGACTGTACCAAGAGGCATAGCTCAGGAACAGATGCTTGAAGAGTCGCTGGTACGCGCTGGAATCCCTCCTTCAGAAGTGGATTATTTAGAAGCACATGCCACAGGTTCCCAACTCGGTGACCCAATTGAAGTACGTGCAGCGGCATCTGTATATGGCAAGGGACGCACAGAAGATCAACCTCTTCTGCTTGGTACAGTAAAGACGAACATCGGTCACTTGGAAGCTGCGGCTGGAATCGCAGGCTTGATTAAGGTGATGCTCTCGATGCGAAGAGGAAAAATTCCGAAACACTTGCATTGCAATAACCCTAATCCACATGCAGAGTGGGAAGAATACCCCGTGCGTGTAACAACAGAACCAACGGACTGGCCACTTGCCCGTCAACGCCCACCAAGAGCCGGAGTAAGCGCATTTGCGATCTCTGGCACGATCGCACATGTTGTAGTGGAAGGAAATCGTGCATCTCTGGATGTTGACTCGACTGACTTTGAGTTGTCTTGCCCGGCAGGCTCTCCTCAAAATGTCGCCGTACCTGCGGTAAAGTCAGTTCCGGAATTACCCGAAATAGAAAATTTGATTTCTCGTCAACAGCGACTGTTACCGCTATCAGGAAAAACACCTGGTGCTCTTCGTGAGTTGGCGGGGCGGTATCTTTCCTGGCTTGACAACAATGCGCAGGAAATTTTATTGGGTAACTCTGCGGCAGAGTCGTTTCTCTCGAACATGGCATGGACAGCAAGCGTGGGGCGAAGCCATTTCGCAATTCGTGCTGGAATCATATTCGAGGATGCTAATTCATTGCGTAACAAACTGTACACTCTTGCAGAATCAGATACAAACTCAGCATTTCGAGCGGTTACCAAGGTGGCTTTCGCATATCCAGCAGAAGAAGGATTTTGTGCCGGTATGGCTGAGGAACTTTACCAATGCGAACCGGTAGTGCGGGCTGTTCTGGATTACTGCGAAAAGACTATTCGTACGGAACACGATGCTTCACTGCTTGACAAAATGTTTGGTCTTACTGAAGGTCTAGACACACCTGAATGGTCATACTCGGCTCTCTATGCTTTCCAATGTGCACTTTCGGAACTTTGGTCAAGCATTGGAATACAACCGGATGTCGTGGTCTCTTCAAGGTCTGGTGTTCTGGCAGCGGCAAAATCAGCAGGGGTGTTGAAATTGGAAGAAGGATTGCGTTTAGCAGTAATTCTTGGCCGGCTGGCAAAATCGACGTCGGAAACCGATGACAACAAGTTGATGCAAGATGACTTCGAATATAAGACACCATCAATTGCAATGGTTAATCAGGTTACAGGACGCTTAGTCGAGTCGAGGGATCAACTGGATGAAGCATACTGGTATAGTCAAGTGTGTAAACCGGCAGCATTCACAAATGGCATCAAAACACTCATGGAATTGGGGGTGGATGCCGTGGTAGAGATTGGTGCAAATGCAACACTTAGCCCTGAGATAGTTTCCGCTTGGTCGGAATCTGGGCTTGATTCTAAGGTTACTGAAAACAGTGCTAAACCACCTACAGTAATTTCGAGTCAAATGCGATTGTCTGATAATGGAGAAGATTCGAAGACTCGGTTTGTCAATGCAGTTGCTGAGTTGTATGAAGCGGGACTCACACCCGATTTTACTGGTCTGTTTGCTGGAGAAGATAGAAGCCGCATATCACTACCGAATTATCCATTCCAGAGACGTCGTTTCTGGTTCAACGACTATATTGAGAATAGTTCTCAACTAATTTAAAATTCTATCATTCAATATTAATGTTCCAAATAAGGAGGGAATGTAAATGGCAAGTACTGAAGATCGAGTCGCAAACCTTGCGGCAACACACTTGAACATCTCGGACCGGTCAATGTTTGATGTGTCCGCTAGTGATCTCGGCGTTAACTCTATGGACGCTGTAAACTTTCTCAAAATGGTCAATCAAGAATTTGGCACCAACATTACTGGTGAAGAAGCTGCGCAAATGGCCAGCTTAAGAGACTTGATCAATCATCTTGATGGATAGAGGAGTTCTTTTTCCTATTACAACCGTCTAATGTCTATCGCCATTTGTTGATTTTCGGGAATATATTTCCTGACCGTTCAACTGGATGCCGAATTCAAATGGATTGTTTGTGCAGTCGAGAAATTAGTACGGTAGATTTTGCCTTTTCAGAAAAGTGAATTGCTGTGAGTATCGACATTGTCGATTCTTGGTATTTCACTTTTCTGGAATCTGACGACGTAACTATATTACGTGTCGATTAAACACCTCACGAAGAACGTGAGGTGTTCTCTTATTCGTGTTTCGATAAACGAGAGCGGCATCGTTGGAATCGGTTTCGTTTCGTTCAACATCGACCCGATTTAGCTTTGTGCCGTACAGCAGTCGTTTATGAAATGAACCCTACTATGGCGGCACATTGAGATTGAAATGGCACAAATGCAGATTCATTGCGAAGGTCCTGACAGAATTGTCTACGGTTGCTCGCTTTCTACTCTATTGAAGATGTGGTTACTCAGACAACAATTTTGATGAGTGTGCAGTCTCAATGAGTGGAACGGATAAAATTTGGGAAATACCCAAACCACTTTCCGTCCAAAATGTTAATATGTTGATTTTCTTGAATATGTTCCTGCTCTTGGTCGTACCAAACCTGGAGTATTGGACCTTTTCGCCAGAACCACACTTCGCAAATGATTGACAGAAGATGGCTACGAGCTTCGGTGTCCTCCGGTGTATGAAGCGCAGATCATTAACTTCGCCAGGGTTATTGCTGTTTGGTTTAACTTAGATAAATTAGGCTGCCCAACGAAAGTTATTGGAGCTGATCCAACTTTGCCTTACTCTTTTTTGCCGACATTTGACCTGGGTGACTTTGCCAGTCTGAATTATGATTCCCTGCCTGATGCAACACATTTTCTGCAGCTGAAAATGCCTGAACAATGCGCTGCAATGGTGCGAGAATTCCTAGAGACCCATGGTTGCGTGAATTGATAGATATTGAATTCATGCAGATCAATTCTTCTTGAGAAGTGTCGCGGGTTTATCAATTAATCACAAATCATTTCGTCGTTGACGGCTATACAAGAACGGTAAAACGAGACAAGATTTCTTTAATACCTCTCGATACTCTATCGCACCATTTGCGTCGGTTAGCACACACCATAGTGCAAATTTAATTTCCAAATAAAGTAGATCGTTCAATTGAGCTTATGAGTCTTCGCTATCAATCCGACGAAAAACCTTCGATAGCTATTGTACTGGGACTCGGTTTACAGCTAACCACACTTAGTGTCTCCGCTACAATTCTGATCACAACACTGGTGATGAGGGCTGGTGGACAAAGCGAAGCCTATCTAGCTTGGGCTGTGTTCGCTGCGGTAGTGATTGGAGGTGTGTGTTCTGTCCTCCAAACATTTCGATTTGGTCGATTTGGTACGGGTCATATGCTCATGATGGGTAGTTCCGTTGTTTTCATTGCAGTAGGAATCCAATCTCTTTCCGTAGGCGGTCCCGGTTTGTTTGCCACTCTTGTCGTTGCTGCAGCGTTGTTCCAATTTCTCATATCACACAAACTTGCTCAGTTTAGACGATTATTCACCCCAACAGTGTCGGGCACAGTGCTCATGCTAATTCCCGTTTCAGTGATGCCCGCAGTCTTCAAGTTGCTAGGGGATGTTCCGCAAGACAGTTCGACACATGGTGCTCTATTGAGCGCAATTTTGACTGTAGTGGTGATTGGTGGCATTACACTCAAATCGAATGGTGCGTTGCGCCTCTGGGCACCTGTTATTGGCATAATTGTGGGGTCGTTGGTAGCCGATACTGACCGTCCCTGTCACCCGAAGGACGCTGTCGACTAAGTGGGGGACGGTTCGCCTGCGGTTGTACCGCGGGGTGAACGTGTTGAAGTT